>NZ_JAEILC010000156.1:0-51443 GCF_016307435.1 Pseudomonas sp. S4_EA_1b
TAACAGACAGCCCGTGTAGTGAGCAGGCTTGCCCTGCGCTGGACTCCGAAGCCGCCCCACAACCTGCCAACCGTTTCCGCCTGACCCTCCGCACCGCCTGCAGACACGACCGCTTCGCGGCCCAGCGCGGGGCAAGCCCGCTCACCACAGCAAGCCTCAACCCAGCAAGCCCCCTCCCACACTTAGCTCCAACTATCTGGTTACGCCCCTATGCCATTGCAAGCCGACAAGACGGCGTTACAAGGTGTAGGCAATACCAACCTGCACCGTACGCGGCGCGCCGGGGTACGCGTAGATATTGCCGAACGCACCCTCTTCGTACTCGCGGTTGAACAGGTTCTTCACGTCCAGGTTAAGACGGATCTTGTCGTTGACCTTGTAGTAGCTGAGCAGGTCGACGACGGTGTAGGCGCCCATGGAAAACGCGCTGTTGGCGGTCTGGCCCGCGCGTTCATCGACGTATTTACCGCCGGCGCCAAGGCCCAGGCCCTTTAGTGCGCCGTCTTGGAATTCGTAGACGTTGAGCAGGCTGAAGCTGTTACGCGGGATATTCAGCAAGCGCGTGCCACTGCGCAAGGTATTGTCCCGGGTGACTTCGGCGTCCACATAGGCATAGCCGCCGATCACGCGCCATTCGGGGGTGAGATTGCCGGCAACGTTAAGGTCGAAACCGCGACTGCGGACCTGGCCAGCGGCGACGCTGAAGGTGGAATCCACGGGATCGGTGGTGAGCACGTTCTTCTTCTCGATCTGGTAGATCGCCGCGTCAACGCTCAACTGACGGTCCAGGGCCTCCCACTTGATGCCCATTTCGTAGGACTTGCCTTTCTCCGGGGCGAAACCTCCGCCTTCACGGCTGGCACCGGTGTTGGGCTTGAACGAGCGTGCGGCGTCGGCGTAGACGGCGACGGTGTCTGTCAGGTCATAGATCACACCCAGCCGTGGAGTCACGGCGTTGTCCGCGGCCTGCCACGGTTTGACACCCGTCACATAACTTTCGTAGTCGTGCTCGAACCGCTCGAAACGCGCACCAGCCAGGACTTTCAAGCGTTCGGTCAGCGCCACCTGGTCCTGCACGAAAGCCGCGTAGGTCTTGAGGTTTTCTTTGTCGTGGGTCGGCGTGCGCGTCAGCGGCGGGCGTGTCTGACCGTAGACCGGATTGAAGATATCGATCGAGTAGGTGCCGGCGGCGGCGCTGGAGCGCTGGATGATCGACTGGTAATCGTAGTCCTCGTACTCGATGCCGGTCAGCAAGGTGTGATCGAGGCCGCCGGTGGAGAAGTGCCCGGTCAGATTGAGTTGGTAGTCCTTGTCGGTCCATTCCAGCTTGCGGTAGTTGAAGTTGCGTTGCAGCGTGCGGCCGTCGGCGCTCAGGCTACCGGGGCCGTTAGCCTCGATGGCATTCCCCTGCAACGTCCCATCCAACCACTGAAACCCACCCCCCAACGTCCAGCTGTCGTTGAGCATATGCTCGAAACGCAGTTGGGCCATGTTGTTGTCGTTGTGCAGCTTGCCCACGTCCTTGTCACCCCAGAACGTGTCGCGGGACGGCGTGCCGGCCTGGTTGGGGAAGCGCGTCAGGCCACGGTCCAGCGGATGGTTATTACGCATGAAATCGCCTTCGAAGATCACCTTGGTGTCATCGCTGGCCTGCCAGGTGAGGACCGGGGTGACGCCGTAGCGCTCGGTCGACACATGATCACGGAAAGTGTCGCCGCCCTCGCCCACCACGTTCAGGCGATAGGCCAGGCGGCCTTCTTCGTCCAGCGGGCCGGAGGCGTCCAGCGTGCCGCGCTGCATGCCCTGGTCGTTCAACTGGCTGCCTAGGGTCACCGTGCGTTCGGCCAGCGGTTGCTTGGACACGACATTGAAGGTGCCGCCCGGATCGCCACGGCCGTACAGCATGGTGGCCGGGCCGCGCAGCACTTCCAGGCGCTCGATGGTGTTGGCGTCCGGCATGTTCGGGTAGCCACGGTTGATCGGGAAGCCGTTACGGTAGAACTCGCCGGTGGTGAAGCCGCGCACGGTAAACGTGGTGAGGCCCTGCCCGCCGAAGTTGTTGGCGCGGCCTACGCCGCCGGCGTAGTCGAGAGCATCTTGCAGGCGCGTTGCGCCGAGGTCTTCGACCACGTCCTTGGACACCACGCTGATGGACTGCGGTGTTTCGTGGATGGCGGTGTCGGTGCGCGTCGCACTGGCCGAACGCGTGGCGTGGTAGCCCTTGACGGGACCTTGCGCCGTCTCGTAATCCCCTTCGCCAGTGACCGTGGTCGCTTGTAACTCAAGGCTGGCGGATGGCGTGGTGACCTCCTGCGCCCAGGTAAAAGGGGAAAACGCCTGAAGGACACACAGGGAAATCAGCGTACGACGCATGGGTGTTCAGCCTAGTGAATGAGCCAGATGGGACGGCAAACCTGCCAAGAATTCGCCGCGAATGGTATATCAAGTCATTCGTGTTTGATATCTGTTCTCATTCGTTATTTTTCGTGTATCCGCTGTGTATCAACTCAATGGCCAGACGTAAAAAAGCCACTCGATTGAGTGGCTTCCATTACCTCGCCAGGACCTTAGCGATAGCGCTCAAGCCAATGCGCATAAGGCGCCGGCAAGGTCCAGGCGGATTTCTCCACGCCTAATTCTTTGGCGGCGAAATACGCCCAATGGGGGTCGGCCAGGTGCGCGCGCCCCACCGACACCAAGTCCAGCTGACCGGCCTGCAACGCGCCTTCAGCCAGTTGCGGGGTGCCGAAGCCCCACGCGGAGGTCACCGGTATGCCGGCTTCCCGCCGCACACGTTCGGCAATCGGCCCCATGAAAGCCGGGCCCCACGGGATGTTGGCGTCCGGAATGGTGAAACCGACGCTGACGCTCAGCAAGTCCAGGCCGCCGGCCTTGAAACGACGCGCCAGTTCGATGGATTCGGTGAGGGTCTGCTCGTCACGGCCGTCGTACTCGATCACGCCAAAACGCGCGGTCAGCGGCAGGTTTTCCGGCCAGACTTCACGCACAGCGGCCAGGGTTTCCAGGAGGAAGCGGCTACGATTGTCGAAGCTGCCGCCGTAGGCGTCGGTGCGCTGGTTGGAATGTTCCGAGAAGAAACTCTGGCCCAGGTAGCCGTGGGCGAAGTGCAGTTCGATCCACTCGAAACCGGCGTCGCGGGCACGGCGCGCGGCATCGACGAAGTCCTGTTTGACCCGGGCAATGTCCTCCAGGGTCATGGCGCGCGGCACGTTGGGCAGGTTGGCACCGAACGCAATCGCAGACGGCGCGATGGTTTCCCAACTGCGGGCGTCGGAAGCAGGGATATGGTCATCGCCTTCCCACGGGCGATTGGCGCTGGCCTTACGTCCGGCGTGGGCGATCTGGATGCCTGGCACCGAACCTGCGGCCTTGATGGCTTTGACCATGGGCACAAAAGCTTCGGCGTGGGCATCGCTCCAGATGCCGGCACAGCCTGGGGTGATACGGCCTTCCGGGGCCACTGCGGTGGCTTCCACCACCAAAAGTCCTGCACCGCCGCGCGCCATGCCTGCCAGGTGAACATGGTGCCAATCGTTGACGATGCCGTCTTCGGCCATGTATTGGCACATTGGCGGAATAGCGATGCGATTGCGCAGGGTGACGTCTTTAAGGGTGAAGGGTTCGAATAGAGCGGACATCGTAAACTCCAAGAGCAGGTGACTGATTCGATAGTTCGATGGTAATCGAACAATAGTATTCAGCGATACCCCCCTGTTATGATTCGTTTCATGCGAGCCTTCAAACACCCTCCCCTGCAAGACCTCACACTCGAACGCGTGCTCTACGCCCTGAGTGATCCGGTGCGCCTGGAGATCGTCCGATGCCTGGCCGGCGTGCCAGAAGCCACCTGCGGCGAACTGGATGGCGGGCGGCCCAAGTCGAGCATGTCCCACCACTTCCGCGTGCTGCGCGACGCCGGCCTGGTGAATACCCGCAGCGTGGGCACCACCCATATGAACTCGTTACGCAGGGATGAGCTTGAAAGCCGCTTTCCTGGTTTGCTCGCGTCCATTCTTGCCCAGCAATAAGCCGCTTCACTCCAGCAGTGACACCAAGCGAGCGTCGATAGTGCCGTCGTCTATTTCAAGCAGCGCCAGCGTCACCGGTAACTTGAAACGCCGGCGCCCCGCGCTGCCTGGGTTTACATACAGGATTTCACCGCGCCACTGGATCAACGGTTTATGCGAATGCCCGGTGATCACCAGGCGCGTGTGAGGCGTGAGCAATGCCGGGACATCGGCGACGTCATGCACCAGCAAAGTTGGGCAGCCGTTGAGCGTAATGTGCAGATGATCAGGCACCTGGCATGCCCATGGCGCATCCTGATCATTGTTGCCACGCACCACATGCAGCGGCGCGATGCCGGCCAGTTGCTCGATAATGTCGGCACTGCCAATGTCGCCCGCATGGACGACCTGCTCACAACCTTGCAGGGCCGCCACAGCTTCGGGCCGAAGAAGGCCGTGGGTATCGGAAATTACGCCGATCTTCATAGGGGCTCACTCTCGAAGGTTTGACTCAGCATACATAGGTATCTACACAACTCTTAGAGGCTGACAAGTGAGCAGGCGTGCCACACATTCAGCCAGGCCGCGATCTCAAACCTGCTGCCATCGCTACCAAAATTGTTGCGCCCGGCGGCTTAAACGCTTCAGGTTGCGGCGAACCTAACGGGCTCGCCGGCGTCCGAGCTAAGGCACTGTTGCTTACCGTTCGCCGCGAGGTTGTCATTTGAAAGCCGCCATCATCAAAAAGTACCGCCTGGTCATCAAGACCATGGGCTACGTCGGCTGGTCGTTGTTCTGGCTGTTGCTGTGGGACGTCGCCGTGACGGTGGACTTCATGCTGTTTCTCACAGCCAAGATCAACCTGCCGCTGATGCCCCTGACCCTGCTGGGCTCGGCACTCGTGGTGTTGATCAGTTTTCGCAACAGCAGCGCCTATAACCGCTGGTGGGAGGCCCGCACGTTGTGGGGCGCGATGGTCAACAATTCGCGCAGCTTTGCGCGCCAGGTGCTGACCCTGCTGGACGACCCGGGCAGTGAGGTCAACCCGATCAAATCCACGCTGTTGCGCCGGCATGTGGCCTATGTGAACTGCCTGGCCGCGCACCTGCGGGGCCAGCCGTGCCCCGATGAAGTGCGCGCGTTCATCCCTGCCGATGAGTTTGCGCGCAACGGTGCGACCAATAATTTCGCCAATGACATCCTTACCGGTTCGGCGGCGTTACTGGCCCGCGAATACAAGGCCGGGCATCTGGACAGCATTCGCCTGGCGCGGCTGGAATCGACCCTGGTGGACCTGTCCAACGCCCAGGGCGGCATGGAGCGTATCGCCAACACGCCGCTGCCCTACCCCTACGTGTATTTCCCGCGTCTGTTTATCACCCTGTTCTGCCTGATCGTACCGGTGGGTCTGGTGGAATCCCTGGGCTGGTTCACCCCGCTGGCCTCCACGGTGGTGGGCTTTATGCTGCTGGCTATCGAACGCATCGGCACCGACCTGCAAAGCCCGTTCCGCTCCAGCGAACACCAAATCCAGATGGAAGCCATCTGCGAAACCATCGAGAAAAACCTGCAATCGATGCGCCGCGACACCCTGGCCGACAATTTGATCGGCTGAACCCACCTACGCGCCCTAAAGTGCGTGCCCTCTCGGTCGATAAAGAGGGTACGTACGCAAGGACCCACCCTTCATAACAACCCCTGCGACGCTCAGCACTACTGTTTGCCTTGCCAAAACTATAAATACCCGCGGGTGAAAGTCATGAATATCAAGCAGAAGCTGACCTGGGCGTTCGCGGCTATCGCGTGCGTGCCGGTCATCCTGGTAGCGGTACTGGTAGTGTTGAATCTGCGCGAGGGGGCTCAGGCCAATTTCCTCGACAGCAGCGGACGGGAAATCCGCCAGATCGACAATGGCATGAAGCAGTTCTTCGACGGCATCAGCCAGAACGTCGAGTACGTGGCCAAGGACCCGCGCGTGGTCGCGGCCAAAGATCTCAAGAGCTATGCCAGTGCCGACGCTGCGCAAATCCCGCTGACCCCAACCAATAAAGAGCTGCTGGCGATCTTCGATCAATTCGCCAAGAGCCATCCCACCACGGCCTACCTGTCCCTCGGCCTCGCCGACGGTGGCTACGCCAGCTGGCCCGACGACGCCAAGCTGACCAACTACGACCCGCGCGTACGCCCCTGGTACAAGGCGGCGGTTGCCGCGCCTGGCACCACGGTGCGCACTGGCGCGTACTACTGGGCGCCGGACGACGTGGTGCTGATCGGCACCGTGCATACCGTGGCCGATACCAGCGGCAATGTGCTGGGCGTGGTCGGCCTGGACGTGTCGCTCAAGCAACTGACCGAACTGGTCAAGAACATCAAGCTCGGTGACAGCGGTTACCTGATGCTGGTGGAAGGCAACGGCAACGTGCTGGTGGACCCCAGCGATGCCAAGCACAACTTCAAGCCTCTGGCCGACTTGGGCCCCAACTACGCCGAATTGGCCAAACGCGGCGACGGCGTGACCCAGATCGACATCGACGGCGTGGCCTATATGGCCAACGTGGTCAGTTCCAAAGACCTGGGCTGGCGCTTTATCGGCCTGATCAAGCGCGACGAAGTGATGGCCGGCGCCACCAGCCTGACCTGGTTGATCGCCGCCATCGCCGCAGCCCTGGCGGTGGTGTTCGCCATTGTCGGTGCCAGCTTTGCCAGCGTCATCGTGCGGCCGATTCGCGGCGTGGCCGACGGCCTGCAGGAAATCGCCGAAGGTGAAGGCGACCTTACCCGTCAACTCAAGGTGCAGGGCAAAGACGAAACTGCCACCCTGGCCGGCTGGTTCAACCAGTTCCTGGGCATGATCGCGCAACTGGTGCAGCGCATCGGTAACGCATCCTCCGATCTGCAGAGCGCCGCCGCCGACACCAGCGAAGTGGCCAACAATATGAACCAGGCCGCCGGGCGCCAGCGCGAAGCAGTGGAACTGGTGAGCACCGCGTTCAACGAGATGGTGGCCACCGCCAATGAAGTCGCACGCTCTTGCAGCGCCGCCGCTTCCAGCGCCGACGAAGGCTACCGCGACGTGCATGACGGCCAGCAACATATCGGCGAAGCCACCGGCAGCGTGTTGCGGCTCAGTGAAGACTTGCAGAAGTCGACCCAGACCATGCAGCAGTTGGAGCAGGACAGTAAAAACATCAACACCATCCTGGATACCATCCGCTCGATTGCCGAACAGACCAACCTGCTGGCGCTCAACGCCGCCATCGAAGCCGCCCGGGCCGGCGATCAGGGCCGAGGTTTTGCCGTGGTCGCCGACGAAGTCCGCGCCCTCGCCCGCCGCACCGCCGACTCCACCGGCGAGATCGACAGCCTGCTGGGCAACCTCGCCCGCCGCACCCAGGAAGTCACGCAGCAGATGCAAGGCAGCCTGTTGGTGTCCCATACCAGCGTGGAACGCATCCAGCAGGCCCGCGACAGCTTCGACAAGATCCGCGGCTCGGTGGACTCGATCCGCGACCAGAACACCCAGATCGCCACCGCCGCCGAAGAGCAGCACCAAGTCGCCGAAGAGATCAACCGCCACATCGCGCAGATCCATGCCGATGCGCAACTGGTCGAAGGCTTCGCACACTCGGCACAGACCGGCTCGGGCCGTTTGACCGATATTTCCGCTCAGCTCAAAGGCTTGGTGGGTCGCTTCAAGTTCTAGCCAAAGCACCGAAGGCGATCAATAAAGCCGCTTGTTTCTGACGGAACAAGCGGCTTTTTCATGCCCGAGCCCTCGCCATGGCCATTAAATTCAACTGCCAAGCAAAAATGTACTAACTAGTTACTTGTCTTGCTAACATTGCGCCTCTGCCCTCTCTCACTCGAGTCCTTTCGACATGAAACGAGCATCGCGCGCCGCTGGCGTCTCTAGATTCTTCCTGCTGGGCCTGGGCGTGATCATCGCCCTGCTCGGCCTTGCGCTGGCCGTCGGCGGCGCCAAACTGGTCAGCCTCGGTGGCTCTCGGTATTTCCTGCTGGGCGGTGTGGCCATGGCGGTAGCCGGCCTGTTGATTGCCCGTCGCAAACCGGCCGGCGCGTGGCTGTTCGCCGCGTTTCTGATCGGCACTGCCGTGTGGGCGGTGGCAGAGGTGGGGCTGGTGTTCTGGCCGCTGTTTTCGCGATTGTTCATGTTCGCAGTGATCGGCCTGGTGGTGGCGCTGGCGTATCCGCTGCTGGCCAGCAAGCCGGCACGCGGCGCGTATGGTGTCGCGGCGGTATTGGCGGTAGGCGTGGCGGTGGCGGCGGGCAATATGTTTGTCGCGCACCCGAGCGTGGCGCCAACGGGTGCGGGCCCGGGTGTCACGCCGGTGGTGCCGGCCGAGGCGCAGAAAGACTGGGCGCACTACGGCAACACTGAGGGCGGCAGCCGCTTTGCCGCCCTGGATCAGATCAACCGCGACAACATCGACAAGCTCAAAGTGGCCTGGACCTATCGCACAGGCGATGTGGCCATCAGCGACGGCAACGGTGCCGAAGACCAACTGACACCCCTGCAGATCGGCAACAAGGTGTTTATCTGCACGCCCCACAACAACCTGATCGCCCTGGACGCCGACACCGGCAAAGAGCTGTGGAAAAACCAGATCAACGCGCAGTCGGCAGTCTGGCAACGATGCCGGGGCCTGGCTTATTTCGACGCCAGCGCGCCCATCGCCCAGCCGACCCAACCCAACAGCTCGCCGATCATCGCCGCCAGCGTTCCAGCCGGTGCGCAGTGCCAGCGCCGTTTGCTGACCAACACCATCGATGCGCGCCTGATTGCCGTGGATGCCGACACCGGCCAGTTCTGCGAAGGCTTCGGCACCCATGGCCAGGTGGACCTCAAAGCCGGCCTCGGCAATGTGCCGGACAGTTACTACCAACTGTCCTCCGCCCCGCTGATCGCCGGGACCACCGTAGTGGTCGGTGGCCGCGTCGCCGATAACGTGCAGACCGATATGCCCGGCGGCGTGATCCGTGGTTTCGACGTAATCAGTGGGCACATGCGCTGGGCCTTCGACCCGGGCAACCCCGACGACAAACAAGCGCCGGCCGCTGGCAGCACTTATGTGCGCAGCACGCCCAACAGTTGGGCGCCGATGTCCTACGACCCGCAGATGAACACGGTCTTTCTGCCGATGGGCAGTTCGTCCACCGACATCTATGGCGTGGAGCGCACCGCGCTCAACCATAAATACGGCGCGTCCGTGCTGGCGCTGGACGCCTCCACCGGGGCCGAAAAGTGGGTGTACCAAACCGTCCACAACGACCTGTGGGACTTCGACCTGCCGATGCAGCCGAGCCTGATCGACTTCACCCCGCCGGGCAGCGACAAGGCCGTGCCTGCCGTGGTCATCGGCACCAAGGCCGGGCAAATCTACGTGCTCGACCGCGCCACCGGTAAGCCGCTGACCGAGGTCAAGGACGTGCCGGTCAAGGCCGCCAATATCCTCAACGAACCCTATTCGCCAACCCAGCCCAAATCCGTGGGCATGCCGCAGATCGGCGCGCAAACCCTGAGGGAATCGGACATGTGGGGCGCCACCCCATATGACCAGTTGCTGTGCCGCATCGACTTCAAGGGCATGCGCTACGACGGCCTGTACACCGCGCCGGGCACGGATAAATCCCTGAGCTTTCCCGGTTCCCTGGGCGGCATGAACTGGGGCAGTCTTTCCACCGACCCGGTGCATGGTTTTATCTTCGTCAACGACATGCGCCTGGGCCTGTGGATCCAGATGATCCCGTCGCAGAACAAGGCCCAGGCCGCGTCCGGTGGCGAAGCGCTGAACACCGGCATGGGCGCAGTACCGCTCAAGGGCACGCCGTATGCGGTGAACAAAAACCGCTTCCTGTCGGTGGCCGGTATCCCCTGCCAGGCGCCGCCGTTCGGCACCCTGACCGCCATTGATATGAAAACGCAGAAAATCGCCTGGCAAGTGCCGGTGGGCACCGTGGAAGACACCGGTCCGCTGGGCATCCGTATGCACCTGCCGATCAAGATCGGCCTGCCGACGCTCGGCGGCACGCTGTCGACCCAGGGCGGCCTGATCTTTATCGCCGGCACCCAGGACTTCTACCTGCGCGCCTTCAACAGCGGCAACGGCGAAGAAATTTGGAAAGCCCGCCTGCCCGTCGGCAGCCAGGGCGGCCCGATGACCTACGTGTCGCCGAAAACCGGCAAGCAATACGTCGTGGTGACTGCCGGCGGCGCGCGCCAGTCCACCGACCGGGGCGACTATGTGATCGCCTACGCCTTGCCATAACGCCTGCGTGCGCTCCGGCACTGCTTGAACATGTGGGAGGGGGCTTGCCCCCTCCCACATTTTGAGCCGGTTTTTTCAGTTAATACTGAGTAGAGCGACTGGCATTAGGGCAAGCTCCCCTCCCACACAGGTTCAGCAGCGTATGTCAGGCCCTAATCAGGCACGGGCAACGCACACTCCTCGCCTCGCTGGTACTCCCGCGGCGTACAACCAAATTCACGGCGAAAAACGGTGTGCAGATACTGCGCCGATGTGAAGCCGCATTGCGCCGCCACGTCGGCAATCGCCCGTTCGTGGCTTGCCAGGCCTTTGGCGGCGGCGGCGAGTTTGAAGCGCAAGATCTCGTCATGCACGCTGCACCCGCGCTCCTTGCGAAAGTGCGACTCCAGGGAGGAACGCGACACGCCGACATAGGCCGCCACTTGTGCAGTCTTGATGCCCTGGCAGGCGTATTGGCGGATAAACAGCAGCGCCTGCATCACGTACGGATTGCCCAGAGGCTGATGCAAGCTGGAGGCCTGCACGTTGATTGCCTCCGGAGGCACCAGAATCTGCGTACCGGCGCAAGGTTTGCCGTGCAGCATCTGATGAAGAAGCGCGGCGGCAGTGCGGCCCATGGTTTCCGTGCCCTGGATTACCGAACTCAGCGGCACCCGCGTGAGGGTGCGGGTCAGCGGGTCGTTGTCGATGCCGATCAGCGCCACTTCTTCCGGCACCGCAATACCGGCGGTGAGGCAGGCTTGCAGCAGTTGCCGAGCGCGGGCGTCGGTGACGGCGATGATGCCGATGGGCTTGGGCAGGCTCTGTAACCAAGCAATCTGCTGTTCCACCGCGCTGTCCCACAATGGCGCGCTGGTGCCCAGGCCGCGATACACCTCGACGTTCAGGCCATCGCGTTGCATCAAGCGGCGAAAGGCTTTTTCCCGCTCCTGGGCCCAGCGATTGGCCTGGGCCGGTGGCAGGCTGAAACAGGCAAAGCGGGTCAAGCCGGCCTCGATCAGGTGCTCGTAGGCCAGCTTCATCAACCCATGGTTGTCGGTGGCCACGTAGGGAATACCCTTGGGATAGGCGCTTGCATCCTCATAAGAACCGCCCACCGCCACCACCGGCAACTTGCTGTGGGCCAGGGCCTCGCCGATCAGCGGGTCATCGAAGTCAGCGATGATGCCGTCGCCTTGCCAGCGCTCGATGCCTTTGAGCCGGCACAGAAAGTCTTCCTCCAGGAACAAATCCCAGGATGCGCGGGTGCTGCTCAGGTAATTACCGATGCCGGCGATGATGCCACGATCGTAGATTTTGCTGCCGTTGAATAGCAAGGCAATGCGGTGCACGGGCGGTAGGGTTTTCATTGTTGTTGTCCTCAGGCCAGTCGCCACAGGGTAGCCCCCGCCACTCAAAATCGCACCATCGCTTGGTGATTTTCATAATTAGCGAGCCAGGTGCCGTTGCTAGTATCCAGACACCGCCCAGAACAATAAGGAACACGCCATGACGTACTTCCCCGGTGTCGAGAAGGTTCGCTTCGAAGGCCCCGACAGCGCTACCCCCCTCGCCTTTCGCCACTACGACGCCAACAAACTGATCCTCGGCAAACCGATGCGCGAGCACCTGCGCATGGCGGCTTGTTATTGGCATACGTTTGTCTGGCCCGGTGCGGACATGTTCGGCGTCGGCACCTTCAAGCGCCAGTGGCAGCGCAGCGGCGACCCGATGGAAGTGGCCATGGGCAAGGCCGAGGCCGCGTTTGAGTTCTTCTCCAAGCTGGGCATCGATTACTACAGTTTCCACGACACCGACGTAGCCCCCGAGGGCAGTTCGCTCAAGGAGTACCGCGAACACTTTGCGCAGATGGTCGATCAGTTGGAACGCCATCAGGAACAGTCCGGCATCAAGCTGCTGTGGGGCACCGCCAATTGCTTCAGCCACCCGCGCTTCGCGGCCGGCGCGGCCACCAACCCTGACCCGGAAGTATTCGCCTGCGCCGCCGCCCAGGTGTTCAGCGCGATGAACGCCACCCTGCGGCTCAAGGGCGCCAACTATGTGCTGTGGGGCGGTCGCGAAGGATATGAAAGCTTGCTCAACACCGACCTCAAGCGCGAGCGCGAACAACTCGGGCGCTTTATGCGCATGGTGGTGGAGCACAAGCACAAGATCGGCTTCAAGGGCGACCTGCTGATCGAGCCCAAGCCCCAGGAGCCGACTAAGCATCAATACGATTACGACAGCGCCACGGTGTTCGGCTTCCTGCACGAATACGGCCTGGAGCATGAGATCAAGGTCAATATCGAAGCCAACCATGCGACCCTGGCCGGGCACAGTTTCCACCATGAAATCGCCACCGCCGTGTCCCTCGGCATCTTCGGCAGCATCGACGCCAACCGTGGCGACCCGCAGAACGGCTGGGACACCGACCAGTTCCCCAACAGCGTCGAGGAAATGACCCTGGCCACCTATGAAATCCTCAAGGCTGGCGGCTTCAAGAACGGCGGTTATAACTTTGACTCCAAGGTACGCCGCCAAAGCCTCGACGAAATCGACCTGTTCCACGGCCATGTCGGCGCCATGGATGTACTGGCCCTGGCGCTGGAACGTGCGGCGGCCATGGTGCAGAACGATCGGTTGCAGCAGTTCAAGGACCAACGCTACGCAGGCTGGCAACAGCCGTTGGGCCAAGCCGTGCTGGCCGGTGAGTTCAGCCTGGAATCCCTGGCCGAACATGCGTTTGCCCACGGGCTGAACCCGCAGGCCGTGAGTGGTCGGCAAGAGATGCTGGAGGGGGTGGTCAACCGGTTTATTTATCGGTGACAGAGTGGTGAGCGGGCTTATTGTGGTGAGCGGGCTTGCCCCGCGTTGGGGCGCGAAGCGGCCCGATTCCAGGCGATGTGTTTTTAGCTGATACACCGAGGTGGGTTTGGGGCTGCTTCGCAGCCCAACGCGGGGCAAGCCCGCTCACCACAGTAAGCTACTCACAAGCGCATTCACCACAAAAGTCCTGTTCACCACAAAAGTGTCCTGTTCACCACAGAATCCCGGCTTACCACAACACGCCGGTTAGCCACACCTATCACACCTATAGTGTTCGCCTAAAGTCTTCACCCAGTGTCTTTCCAACAACAATAAAAGGACGCACCACCATGAAGTCATTCAAACGTACCCTGCTCGCCACCGCCCTGGCCCTGCTCGCCCTGCCGGTGATGGCCGACCCGGCCCATCCGAAAATTGGCTTTTCCATCGATGACCTGCGCCTGGAGCGCTGGTCCCGCGACCGCGATTATTTCGTGGCAGCAGCGGAAAAACTCGATGCCAAAGTCTTTGTGCAGTCCGCCGATGCCAACGAGCAAAAGCAGATTTCCCAGATCGAGAACCTGATTTCCCGTGGCGTCGATGTGATCGTGATCGTGCCGTTCAACGCCACGGTGCTGACCAACGCGGTCGCCGAAGCCAAGAAGGCCGGGATCAAGGTGGTGTCCTATGACCGTCTGATCCTCAACGCCGACATCGACGCCTACATTTCCTTCGATAACGAAAAAGTCGGCGAGATGCAGGCCAGCGGCGTGCTGCAGGCGGCGCCCAAGGGTAATTACTTCCTGCTCGGCGGCGCGCCTACCGATAACAACGCCAAGGTGCTGCGCGAAGGCCAGATGAAGGTGTTGCAACCGGCCATCGACAAGGGCGATATCAAGGTGGTCGGCCAGCAATGGGTCAAGGAATGGAACCCCACCGAAGCTCTGAGCATCGTCGAAAACGCCCTAACCCGGAACAACAACAAAATCGACGCGATTGTCGCCTCCAACGACGCCACCGCCGGCGGTGCGATCCAGGCCCTGGCCGCGCAGAAGCTGGCGGGCAAGGTGCCGATCTCCGGCCAGGACGCCGACCTCGCCGCCGTCAAACGCGTGATCGACGGCACCCAGACCATGACCGTGTACAAGCCCCTCAAGCTGATCGCCACCGAAGCGGCCAAGCTCTCGGTGCAACTGGCGCGTAACGAGAAGCCCACCTACAGCTCGCAATACGACAACGGCAGCAAGAAGGTCGACACCATCCTGCTCACGCCCACTCCACTGACCAAGGCCAATATCGACCTGCTGGAGAAGGACGGTTTCTACACCAAAGAGCAGATCGGCGGGCAATGACCGCCATGGCTGCCGACTACCTGCTGCAAATGAACGGCATCGTCAAAACCTTTGGCGGTGTCCACGCGCTGAACGGTATCGACATCAAGGTGCGGCCGGGGGAATGTGTCGGCCTGTGCGGCGAGAACGGTGCCGGTAAATCTACCTTGATGAAGGTGCTGTCGGCGGTCTATCCCCACGGCACCTGGGAGGGGGAAATCCTCTGGGATGGGCAGCCGCTCAAGGCGCAGTCCATCAGCGAAACCGAGGCCGCCGGCATTGTGATCATCCACCAGGAGTTGACCCTGGTGCCCGATCTGTCAGTGGCCGAAAACATCTTTATGGGGCACGAGCTGACCTTGCCGGGTGGACGCATGAACTACCCGGCGATGCTGCACCGCGCCGAAGCCTTGATGCGTGAACTCAAAGTGCCGGACATCAACGTGGCGCTACCGGTGTCGCAGTACGGCGGCGGTTACCAGCAACTGGTGGAAATCGCCAAGGCCCTGAACAAACAGGCGCGCCTGTTGATTCTCGACGAGCCCTCCTCGGCCCTGACCCGCTCGGAAATCGAGGTGCTACTGGACATCATCCGCGACCTCAAGGCCAAGGGGGTGGCCTGCGTCTATATCTCCCACAAACTCGATGAAGTGGCGGCGGTGTGCGACACCATCACGGTGATCCGCGACGGCAAGCACATCGCAACCACGGCCATGGCCGATATGGACATCCCGCGCATCATCACCCAGATGGTCGGCCGCGAGATGAGCAACCTCTACCCCACCGAGCCCCATGACGTCGGCGAGGTGATGTTCGAGGCGCGCCACGTGACCTGCTACGACCTGGACAACCCCAAGCGCAAACGCGTCGACGATATTTCCTTTGCGCTCAAGCGCGGGGAAATCCTCGGTATTGCCGGGCTGGTGGGCGCCGGGCGTACCGAACTGGTATCAGCCCTGTTCGGTGCCTACCCCGGCCGCTACAGCGCCGAAGTGTGGCTGGACGGCGAGCTGATCGATACGCGCACGCCGCTCAAATCGATCCGCGCCGGGTTGTGCATGGTGCCCGAAGATCGCAAGCGCCAAGGCATCATCCCCGACCTCGGCGTGGGCCAGAACATCACCTTGGCGGTGCTCGACACCTACGCGCACCTGACCCGCATCGACGCCGAGGCTGAGCTGGGCAGTATCGACCGGCAAATCACGCGCATGCACCTCAAGACCGCCAGCCCGTTTTTGCCGATCACCAGCCTGTCCGGCGGCAATCAGCAAAAAGCCGTGCTGGCGAAAATGCTGATGACCCAGCCCAAAGTGCTGATCCTCGACGAGCCCACGCGCGGGGTGGACGTGGGCGCCAAGTATGAAATCTACAAGCTGATGGGGGCGCTGGCCGCCGAAGGCGTGGCGATCATCATGGTGTCCTCGGAACTGGCCGAAGTGCTGGGGGTGTCCGACCGCGTGCTGGTAATCGGCGACGGTCAGTTGCGCGGCGACTTCATCAACCAGGGGCTCACCCAGGAACAGGTCCTCGCCGCCGCGCTCAGCCAAAACAATAACAATCGGAAAACCGCGTAGATGAATCAGGTCAAACAGCTGTTCACCCGCTACAAAATGCTCGCCCTGGTGATTGCCGTGGCGGTGATCTGGCTGTTTTTCAGCTGGCAGACCGAGGGCGGCTTCCTCACGCCGCGTAACCTGTCCAACCTGCTGCGGCAGATGTCCATCACCGGCATCCTGGCCTGCGGCATGGTGCTGGTGATTATCAGCGGCGAGATCGACTTGTCGGTGGGTTCATTGTTGGGCTTGCTGGGTGGGCTGGCGGCGATCCTGGACGTGGTCTACCACATTCCGCTGCTGGCCAATGTGAGCCTGGTGGCGCTGTGCGGCCTGATGATCGGCCTGGCCAACGGCTATATGACGGCCTACCTGCGCATCCCGTCGTTTATCGTCGGCTTGGGCGGCATGCTGGCGTTTCGCGGGGTTCTGCTGGGGATCACCGGCGGCACCACCATCGCGCCAGTGTCACCATCGCTGGTGTACGTGGGCCAGGGCTATCTGCCGCATACCGTGGGGGTTGGGCTGGGGCTTTTGCTGTTTGCCCTCACACTCTTCTTGACCTGGAAACAACGACGCAACCGCGCACTGCATGGGCTGGCCGCGCACTCATTGATGCGCGACGTGCTGCGGGTGGTGGTGATCGGCGCAGTGCTGGCCGGGTTCGTTACCACCCTCAACAGCTACGACGGCATTCCCGTGCCGGTGTTGCTGTTACTGGTGCTGCTCGGCGTGTTCAGCTACGTCACCAGCCAGACCGTATTCGGCCGCCGCGTGTATGCGGTGGGCAGCAACATGGAAGCCACGCGGCTGTCGGGCATCAACGTGCAGGCGGTCAAATTGTGGATCTTCGGCATCATGGGCGTCATGTGCGCCTTCGCCGGCCTGGTCAACACCGCACGTTTGGCGGCGGGCTCACCGTCGGCGGGCAATATGGGCGAATTGGACGCCATCGCCGCCTGCTTTATCGGCGGCACATCAATGCGCGGCGGCTCCGGCACGGTATATGGCGCATTGCTGGGGGCGCTGGTGATTACCAGCCTGGACAACGGCATGTCGATGCTGGACGTGGACAGTTACTGGCAGATGATTGTGAAGGGCAGCATTTTGGTGTTGGCGGTGTGGGTGGATGTGAGTACGCGGGCGGGTCGGCGTTAAAGCCATTCTCACCAGCAACACATAACGCCTGTGGGAGGGGGCTTGCCCCCGATAGCAGTGGGTCAGCCAAATTATTGTTAGCTGATCCGCAGCAATCGGGGGGCAAGCCCCCTCCCACATTTACCCTCCCAACTATGTTATTTGGAAACCGGCATCGCAAACTCAGCACCCTGTTCGATGCTCTCCGACCAGCGCTGCATAATCGACTTCTGCTTGGTGTAGAAGCGCACGCCTTCAGTGCCGTAAGCATGCATGTCGCCGAACAGGCTTTTCTTCCAACCACCAAAGCCGTGCCAGGCCATCGGCACCGGGATCGGGACGTTGATGCCGACCATGCCCACTTCGATGCGTCGTGCAAATTCGCGGGCGATGTGGCCGTCGCGGGTGAAGCAGCTGACGCCGTTGCCGAACTCGTGGTCGTTAACCAGTTTTACCGCTTCGGCGAAGTCATTCACGCGCACGCAGGCCAGTACCGGGCCGAAGATTTCTTCGCGGTAGATGCTCATCTCTTTGGTCACGTGGTCGAACAGTGTCGCGCCGAGCCAGAAGCCGTTTTCCAGGCCCGGTTCGTTGGGCACGTAGTCGCGGCCGTCCAGCAGCAGTTGTGCGCCGGCTTGCACGCCTTGTTCGATGTAGCCGCTGATGCGTTCCAGGGCTGCGCGGGAGACGATGGGGCCCATTTCGGCTTTAAGGTCGCGGCCGTCGGTAATGCGCAGGTGCTTGGCGCGTTCGGTCAGGGCGGCGATAACTTTGTCACCCACATCGCCCACCAGCACCGCCACGGAAATCGCCATGCAGCGTTCGCCGGCACTGCCGTAAGCGGCGCCCATCAAGGCGTCGACGGTTTTTTCGATGTCGGCGTCGGGCATTACCACCATGTGGTTTTTCGCGCCGCCCAGGCCCTGCACGCGCTTACCGTGCCGCGCGCCGGTTTCGTAGATGTACTGCGCAATCGGTGTAGAGCCGACGAAGCTCACGGCCTTGACGTCCGGGTGTTCGATCAGTGCATCCACCGCTTCCTTGTCGCCTTGCACCACGTTGAACACGCCCTTGGGCAGGCCGGCTTCACGCAGAAGCTCGGCCATGAACAACGACGCACTCGGGTCGGTGGGGCTGGGTTTGAGGATGAAGGTGTTACCCGCTGCAATGGCGATGGGGTACATCCACATAGGCACCATCACCGGGAAGTTGAACGGCGTAACGCCCGCCACCACGCCCAGGGGTTGGCGCATAGTCCAGTTGTCCATGCCCCGGGAAACCTGGTCGGAATGCTCGCCCTTGAGCAGGTTGGGAATGCCGCAGGCGAATTCGAGGATATCGATGCCACGGTCGACTTCGCCCTGGGCGTCGGTGAACACCTTGCCATGTTCGGCGACGATGATCCGCGCCAGGTCGTCTTTGCGTTCACGCAGCAGGTGCAGGTACTGGAACAGTACGCGGGCGCGGCGGATCGGCGGGGTGTCGGCCCAGCCGGCGAAAGCGGCCTGGGCGGCAGCGACGGCTTCGGACACAGTCTGGTGGCTGGCCAGCGCAACGCGGGCGGTTTTCTCGCCGGTGGCCGGGTTGTAGACATCCTGGTAGCGATCATCGCGGGAAACGCGCTGGTCGTTGATGTAGTGCTCAATGGTGTGGGTCATGGCAGTCGATCCAGGTGGTTAGCGTTGGTACACACCTTAGGCTTTCGCTTTGTTCCCAACCAGAGCAGAATCCAGAACTTATTGTCCTTATAGGCGAACAATACAGCCATGGAAAAATCCGAGATCGAAGGATTGTGGACCCACATACACTGGCTTTCCGTGCTGGAAGAACACGGCACCTACACCGCCGCCGCCGCGCGTCTGGGGGTAAGTAAGTCGGCCGTAAGCCAACGTATTTCCGACCTGGAAAAAGCCACCGGTACCCGCCTGGTGACGCGCACCACCCGCAGTGTGCGGCTGACCGATGCAGGGCATTCATTGACCCGTGACGTGCGCAGTGCCTACGAACAGATTGCCCGCAGCTTTTCGTCGGTGCGCGACGCCGCAGGAGAGATCCGCGGCCTGGTGCGCCTCACCGCGCCAGTGGCATTTGCCCGCCAGCAATTGGTGCCGCACCTGTCAGGGTTCCTGCAACAGTACCCGCAGGTGCGTATCCAACTGGACGTGTCCGATGCCCTCAGTTCACTCGCCGCCGAAGGCTATGACCTGGCGGTACGTCATGGTTTTCAGGTGCCGGAAACCCATGTGGCCTGGAAGCTGTGCGACACCGGCTCGGTGCTGGTGGCCACTCAGGATTACCTTCAACGCCACGGCGAACCGCGCGAGCCCGGCGAGCTGTCGGCGCACAACTGCCTGTTCTACCCGCGCGGCGCCGACCAACCGGCCTGGACCTTCGAACGCAACCACAAAACCGTCGAACGCATCACCGTGCCCATCGCTGGCAGCTTCGCCACCAACAACAGCGAAGCCTTGCGCGATGCGGCCCTGCACCACCTGGGCATCGCCCTGCTCCCGGACTTCAGCGCCCACGCCGCGCTGGCCAGCGGCAAACTGGTACAGGTGCTCAAGGGCTGGACGCTCAAGGGCGCGTTTGCCGATGAAATCTATTTGATCCGCCCGTACTCACCCCATGTGCCCAAGTCGGTAAGTGCGTTGGTGGGGTATCTGAAAGACAGGCTATCCGGTGGGTTTGCATTCAAAGGGTAAAACTTATCCGTTGCCAGAAAGAACTAAAAGTCCATAATGGACAAATTAGTTTACGCCGGAGACACCCATGCTCACTCCTCCTTTTGTGATCGACCAGACCCAGGCCCGCGAACACCTGGCCCGCCTCGACGTACCGCAGATCCTGCGCGCGCTGTTTCGCGATCTGGCGGCCGGGCACGCGGTGCAGCCAGCGCAGCAGCTTGTGCAGTTCCCCCACGGCGCCGGTGATTTCATCAACTACCTCGGTGTGTTGGCCAATGAGGGTGTGTATGGGGTCAAGACTTCGCCCTACATCGTGCGCGAACAAGGGCCGCTGGTAACGGCGTGGACGCTGCTGATGTCGATGCACACCGGCCAGCCGTTGTTGTTGTGCGACGCCGCCGAACTGACCACCGCGCGCACCGCCGCCGCCACGGCGTTGGCGGTGGACGCACTGGCCGCACCGCAGGCCCAACGCTTGGCGATTATCGGCAGCGGCAAAGTCGCCCAGGCCCACGTGCAGTATGTGAAGAACCTGCGGGACTGGCAGAGCATCCGTCTGTTTTCGCCCAGCGCGGTCACGGCCAATCACGACGCCCTCCACTGCCTGGACCCGCGCCTGAGCATCGCCGCCAGCTGCGAGGCCGCCGTGGACGACGCCGATGTGATCCTGCTGTGTACCTCCTCGGCGGGCCCCGTGCTCGACCCGACACGCCTGAGCAAACCGGCGCTGATCACCTCCATCAGCACCAATGCCCCGCGCGCCCATGAAGTGCCGCCCCACAGCCTCACGGGCATGCAGGTGTTCTGCGACTATCGCCAGACCTCCCCCGCCGCAGCCGGCGAAATGCTGATCGCCGCCGAACAGCACGGCTGGCACCCGCGCATGGTGCTTGGCGACCTATCCGAGCTGCTCAGTGACCTGGTGCCGCGCCCGACCTATGATCGCCACGTCTTCTTCCGTTCCATCGGCCTGGGCCTGGAAGACATCGCCCTGGCCAATGCCCTCTGGAGACAGCTATGAACCACGCGGACTACCTCATCATCGGCGGTGGCATTGCCGGCGCCTCCACGGGTTTCTGGTTATCGCCCCACGGCAAGGTGATCGTGCTGGAACGTGAAAGCCACCCGGCCTATCACTCCACCGGGCGTTCGGCGGCGCTCTATACCGCCGCCTATGGCACCCCGCAAGTGCGCGCGCTGACCCTGGCCAGCCGCGACTTTTTCGACCATCCGCCTGCCGGTTTCTGTGAACACCCGCTGCTCACGCCACGGGGCGAAATGACCGTGGACTTCAGCGGCGACCCGGCCGAATTGAACGCGCAATATCTGAGCGCCAAGGCCACTGTGGAACAGGTCGTGCAACTGAGCGTCGATGAAGCCTGTGAGATGTTACCGATCCTGCGGCGGGAAAAAGTCCACGGCGCGATCTACGACCCCACCGCCAGCGACATCGACACCGACGCCCTGCACCAAGGCTATCTGCGCGGTATCCGGCGCAATGGCGGCGAAGTGCGCACCGACAGCGAGGTGCTGGGCTTGAGTCGCGACAGTGCCGGGCTCTGGCAGGTCAGCACCCAGGACGCCACCTTCACCGCGCCAATCATCATCAACGCCGCCGGCGCCTGGGCCGACCATATCGGCGGACTGGCCGGCGCCGCGTCCATCGGCCTGCAACCCAAGCGCCGCTCGGCATTTATCTTCGCCGGCCCCGAAGGCGTGGACAGCCATGCCTGGCCGATGCTCGTAGCGCTGGACGAAGCCTTCTACATGAAGCCCGACGCTGGCATGTTCCTCGGCTCGCCGGCCAATGCCGACCCGGTGCAGGCACAGGATGTGCAGCCCGAAGAGTTGGATATCGCCATGGGCATCTACCAGATCGAAGAAGCCACCACCCTGAGCATCCGCCGCCCCACTCGCACCTGGGCCGGGCTGCGCAGTTTTGTGCACGATGGCGATCTGCTCAGCGGCTTCGATCCCCAGGTGCCGGGGCTGTACTGGGTCGCGGCGCAAGGCGGTTATGGGATTCAGACTTCACCGGCCATGGGCCAGGCCAGCGCGGCACTGGTGCGCGGAGTACCGCTGCCCCAGGCACTGACCCGCTTCGGTCTGGACGCTGATATGCTTTCCCCCGCCCGCCTGGAGCCCCATTGATGAACACCGCCGAACACGACAAAGCCCTGCAGAATTTCCGCGCGATTGCCGATGCGATCGCCACGCTGTTTTTCCCCCACGCCGAAGTAGTGCTGCATGACCTGCGCACACAAACCGTCGATTACATCGCCAACAACCTGTCTAAACGCGCCATCGGCGATGACTCGGCGCTGGAGGACATGCTCAGCGAGGAAATCAGCGAAGTGAATATCGGCCCGTACGAAAAGCTCAACTGGGACGGTCAGAAAATTCGCAGCCTGAGCACTGTCCTGCGCGACGCTCAGGATCGTCCGTTGGCGGTGCTGTGCATCAACTTGAATATCTCCCTGTTCGAAAACGCCAAGGCTGCGCTGGACCTGTTCCTGTCACCGAGCAAACTGATCCCGCAGCCGGACGCCCTGTTTCGCGATGACTGGCAGGAGCGCATCAACACCTTCCTCCACGCTTGGCTGCGCGAACGTCAACTGAGCCTGAACCTGCTGACCCGCGACCACAAACGCGAACTGGTACTGGCCCTGCACGCCGAAGGCGCGTTCAAGGGCAAGAGCGCCTCGAACTACGTGGCCAATGTGCTGGGCATGGGGCGGGCGACGGTCTACAAGCACTTGAAGGAGCTCAAGGGCTGATCGAATGAGGTAACGGGCCTGATTGCAGTGGTGACTGACTTTATCGGGGGCAAGCCCCCTCCCACACTTGGAGCACCAGGCACCAGCCATACCCTGTGGAACAGGGAATTGCCTGTAGGAGGAGGCCTGCCCTCTCCCACACTTGGAGCACCGGACATCAGTCATACCCTGTGAAAGGGGAATTGCCTGTGGGAGGAGGCCCTCTCCCACACTTGGAACACCGGGCATCAGTCATACCCTGTGAAAGGGGAATTGCCTGTGGGAGGAGGCCCTCTCCCACACTTGAAACACCGGGCATCAGCCATACGCTGTGGAAGGGGAATTGCCTTTGGAAGGAGGCCCTCTCCCACACTTAGAGCACCGGGCATCAGCCATACCCTGTGGGAGGGGGCTTGCCCCCGATGGCGGTCTTTCAGTCGCCGTAGATATCCGACTTGAAGTACTGCTGCGAGATTTTCTGATACTCGCCACTGGCGCGAATCCCGTCGATGGCACTGTTGAGTTCGCCGACCAACGCGGCATTGCCCTTACGCACCGCGACTCCCGCGCCTTCACCCACGTATTTCGGGTCTTTGAGTTCCGGGCCGACAAAGGCGTAGCCCTTGCCCCGCGGCATCTGCAGGAAGTCGTTCAATGGGATGGTGTCGGCAAAGATCGCATCCAGGCGCCCCGCCGCCAGGTCCATGTAGATTTCTTCGTTATTGCTGTAACGCTTGACGTTAATGCCCTTGGGCTCGAACACCTCGGTGGCGTAACGGTCGGTGGTGGTGGCGCGCTGCACGCCGACGGTCTTGCCCTTGAGGCTGGCGTACTGGTCATCCACCACCGCGCCGTCCTTCATCACCAGGCGCGATGAAGTGAAGTAGTACTTGTGGGTGAAATCCACCGACTTCTTACGGTCTTCGTTAATGGTCATGGACGACAAGGCCATGTCGATTTTCTTCACTTTGAGGGAAGGAATCAGGCCATCGAACTCGCCTTCGACCCACACACACTTGACCTTCATCTGCGCACACAGGGCATTGCCGATGTCGTAGTCGAAGCCGACGATCTTGCCCTCCTCGGTCTTGGAGGCAAACGGCGGATATGCCGCTTCGATGCCAATACGCAGGGTCTTCTCGGCGGCCAGCACATGGCTGGACGCAAACAGGCTGAGGGCCAGGGTGGGGATCAGGGCGCGTTTCTTCATGGAGGTATCTCGCAAGTTGTTGTGGGTTTTGGCAAGAGTGAAGAAAAAATGCAGCATTGCTTTTGTACTTATAAATCCATACTGGACTTTTATGTACAACCCGTCAAATCCACCTCGTCGCTCCCCTCCCCTGTACTAATTTGAACGATCAGGCCCGCCGCTGCCTCAATACTCAAGGACGACCTGGAGGCAAGCGCCATGGCAGCAAACAAGCGTCAAGCGTCGCAACCATCCGATTGGGATGCACAACTGGCGAGAAACACCGAACTGTTTTTCGAAGCCGACCGCCTGGAGCAGGCGGCCTACGACATTATCGGCACCAGCCTGGCGGATGCCGCCGCGTGGTTGCGCTTTACCGAGGCCAAGCAAGTGGCCGACGCTAAGCGCACCGAGGCATATCAGGACCTGATGCGCATTCGCCGCGCCATGGAGCAGGAACGTGCCGACCCGCGTCCGCCCAAAACCGCGGAGCAAAAAAAACCCGACGGCACATGACTGCGCGGTCGGGCAAACGAAGCGACCAGCTTCAATAACGGGGTTTGACGGCTTTCCAATCCGGCTGATAGCGCTGCATCTGTTTCACGTCATCGCGCTGGCGGATACCGCAGCTCAGGTACTGATCATGCAGCTTGCCCAACTGGTCATGGTCCAGCTCAAGACCCAGGCCGGGGGCGCGGGTGAGCTGCACACAACCGTCGACAATCGGCACTTTGCCGCCCTTGATCACCTCCTCGTCCGGCTCTTGCCAGGGGTAGTGGGTGTCGCAGGCGTAGTCAAGATTGGGCACTGAAGCCGCCACATGGGCCATCGCCATCAGGCTGATGCCCAGGTGCGAGTTGGAGTGCATCGACACGCCCAGGCCGAAGGTCTGGCACATCCTGGCGAGCACCTGGGTGTCACGCAGGCCGCCCCAGTAATGGTGGTCCGCAAGCACGATCTGCACACTGTTTTGCGCCACGCTGCGGCGAAACTCATCAAAGTCGGTGACCACCATGTTGGTCGCCAACGCTAACCCGGTGCGTTTGTGCAGGTCGGCCATGCCATCGAGGCCGGGGGTCGGATCTTCGTAATACTGCAGGTCGTCGCCCAGCAACTCGGCCATGCGGATTGCCGTGTCGAGGGACCAGTTGCCATTCGGGTCGATGCGCAGCGGCACGCCTGGGAAGGCTTTTTTCAGCGCCTTGATACACGCCACTTCATGCTCGGGGTCCAGTGCACCGGCCTTGAGTTTGATGCTTTTGAAACCGTAGCTGTCGATCATGTGCCGGGCCTGGGCGACGATCTGCTGCTCATTAAGCGCCTCGCCCCAGTGGTCGGGTGCGTAGGGCGAATCGACATGCTCGGCGTATTTGAAGAACAGATAGGCACTGAAAGGGATGCGTTCGCGGATCGCCCCACCCAGCAGGTCCACCAGTGGCACATTCAAGGCATGGGCTTGCAAGTCGAGTAAGGCCACTTCGAACGCCGAATAAGCATTGCTCACGGCTTTGCTGGCGTGGGAACCCGGTGCCAGTTCGGCTCCGGGCAGGCTTGTGGGTGCGTGGGCGGCGACGGTGGCCTGGACGATAGCGCGCAGGCCGTTGAGGTTGAACGGATCGAGCCCGATCAACTGCGGTTGCACCCGTTGCTGGATCGCCAGCGCCGGGGCATCGCCGTAGCTTTCGCCAAGGCCGATATAGCCGGTGTCACTCTCCACTTCGATGATTGAGCGCAGGGCAAAGGGTTCATGGATACCGCTGGCGTTAAGCAACGGCGCATCGCGAAAAGCAATCGGGGTGACGGTGACGCGGACGATTTTCAAGAGGCGGCTCCCTGTGGGCCTGGACGCAAGGCGTGATGATGGGCGGACGTGGGCGGCACACCGCCGTGCGGCGCGGTTCGGGCAAAAAACACCAGCACCGCCGCCACCAGCGAGGTCGCTGCCAGGCCATACAGCCCGCCCTCGATGGAACCAGTGGTCTGCTCAAGCAGGCCGAAGGTGGTAGGCGCAACAAAACCTCCGAGGTTGCCCACCGAATTGATCAAGGCGATCACTGCTGCCGCGATCCGCGCATCCAGATAACCCTGGGGGATGGGCCAAAACAGCGCCGAGGCGGCTTTGAATCCAATCGCGGCAAAACAGATCGCAACAAAGGCGAACACCGGCCCGCCAACGGTCGACATAAACATGCCCAGCGCCGCGATCACCAGCATCAGTGCGACCCAAGCCTGCTGGCGCCTCCACTTGCTGGCCAGGGAAGCAAAGCCGTACATCGCGACGATGGAAATCAACCACGGAATTGAATTGAACAGGCCCACCTGGAAGTCCCCCAGGTTGCCCATTTTCTTGATCATGCTCGGTAGCCAAAACGTGGCGCCGTAGATGGTCAGGGCGATCGAGAAGTAGATGAAACAAAACAGCGCGATCTGTCTGTCGGCCAACAGCTTGAACATCGACGGGCGGCTGACCTGGGCGGCTTCACGGGCCTGCTGCTCATGGTCGATGGCGCTGACCAATGCGTATTTTTCTTGCGCGCTGAGCCAGGTCGCCTCGCGGGGATGGGACTGCAGCCAACACCACACAAACCCGCAGAGCACGATGGAGGCAAACCCCTCGATCAGGAACATCCACTGCCAGCCGTGCAGGCTCAGGCCCCTCACGTTCAACAGCGCACCCGACACCGGCCCGGAAATCACCGAGGCGATGGCCGAGCCGCTCAAAAATACCGCCATGGCCTTGCCACGCTCGGCGGCCGGCAGCCACTGGGTGAAGTAATAAATGATGCCGGGGAAAAAACCCGCTTCGGCGGCGCCGAGAATAAAGCGCAGCACGTAGAAACTCGTCTCGCCCTGCACAAAGGCCATGGCCATCGCGGCCGCGCCCCAGGTGAACATGATGCGCGTCAGCCAGGCCCGCGCGCCGTAGCGTTGCAACAACAGATTGGACGGCACTTCGAAAATCGCATACCCAATGAAGAACAACCCGGCCCCCAGACCGTAGGCCGCTGCGCCAATTCCCAGGTCGGTCTCCATGTGGCTGCGCACAAAGCCGATGTTGACCCGGTCGATGTAGTTGACGATAAACATCACCACGAACAGCGGCAGCACATGGCGCTTGACCTTGGCGGCCGCGCGGGCAAGCACGGCGGGGTCCGGCGGATTGTGGAAGGTATCCAAGGGCGACTCCCGATGATTGTTTTTGTAGGGACGCATCGATCATGGACGTCGGTCATTGTTCCCGTCTAATCTAACTTGGCATGGGATTGATACCGGGATTAGATCAATGTTCGAGTTGACGCAACTGCGCTGCTTTACCACGGTGGCCACCGAGCTGAATTTCCGCCGCGCCGCCGAACGCCTGAACATGACCCAACCGCCGCTGAGCCGGCAGATCCAATTGCTTGAGCATCATTTGGGCGTGGCGTTGTTTGCGCGGACTACCCGCAGCGTCACCCTCACCGCCGCCGGCCGGGCGTTTTTCATCGAAGCGCAGAACCTGCTCGAACGCGCCCAACAAGCGGCAATCACCGCGCGACGCTTCGCCGAAGGCGACATTGGCACGGTCAATATCAGCTTCGTCGGCAGCGCGGTGTATGAGTTTCTGCCCAAGGTGATTGCCGAAGCGCGGCTCAAGCAGCCCCAGGTCAAAATCGACCTGTCGGAGATGAATACCTATCAACAATACGAAGCCCTGCGCGCACGGCGCATCGACCTGGGCATCGTGCGCGCGCCGTTGCTGGAACCGGGCTACGCCACCGAATGCCTGGTGCGCGAGCCCTTTGTGCTGGCGGTGCCGAGCGCGCATCGCCTGGCCCATGCCGAGTCGGTCAGCGTGCAGGACCTGGACGCGCAACCTTTCCTGATGTACGCCCACGCCGCTTACCCGCCGTTCAACGAACTGCTTACCGGCCTGCTGCGCTCGGCGCGCGTCGCGCCGGACTACGTGCAATGGCTGGGCTCCTCACTGACCATCCTGGCCCTGGTCAATGCCGGCATGGGCCTGGCCCTGGTACCGCGCTGCGCCAGCAGCGTGGTGTTCAAAAACGTGGTGTTCCGCGACATTGATCTAGGCGAAGGGGCGCAGAGCGAACTGCACCTGATCTGGCGCGAAGACAACGACAACCCAGCATTCGCAATGCTGCTGGAGGGCATCCGCAACGCCGTGCGCGAGGGTTGGGCCTGAACGCGAGGCTACCTGCACGAATACATTGACAGCCGACAGTCATCCAATCCTCTCGAATACTTGCCTGATCCTCCGAACTTTCAGGTGCTCGGATAGATAGCCCTGGCGCAGTCGACTAGAGTTCGACGATGGGCGATCTATCGCCCTCCCTATAAGAAAAACCGTACCCCTAACCGAAGATCAGCAGGTGAGCCAGCCATGGAGCTACGAATCAACCAGAAGACCTACCAGGTCGATGCCGACGCCGACACGCCGTTGCTGTGGGTGATCCGCGATGACTTGGGGCTGACCGGCACCAAGTACGGCTGCGGTCTGGCTCAATGTGGCGCCTGCTCGGTGCTGGTGGACGGCAACGTGGTGCGTGCGTGCGTGACGCCGGTGGCCGGGGTAGTGGGCCGTGAGGTCACTACCATCGAAGCGATCGAAGCCGATGAGGTCGGCAAACGCGTGGTCAGCGCCTGGGTCGAGCATCAAGTGGCGCAGTGCGGTTACTGCCAGTCCGGGCAGGTGATGGCTGCCACGGCGCTGCTCAAGCACACCCCGGCGCCCACGGTGGAGCAGATCGATGCGGCGATGGTCAACCTGTGCCGCTGCGGCACCTATAACGCCATTCACGCCGCCGTGCAGGACCTGGCCACCGGGAAGGAGCACGCCTGATGAACACGCCTGAACTGATCCCCGGCCCGCCCCTCGGCGAACCGATCAACCTGTCCCGGCGGCGTTTTCTGGCCAGTACCGCCGTCGGCGCGCTGGTCATTGGTTTCGGCCTGCCGCTGGGCGCGTCCAGAGCCCAGGCCGCTGCCGGCGCAAGCGCCGAGCGCGGCACCCAGGTGCCGGCGTTTCTGGAGATTCGCCCCGACGGCAGCGTGCGCCTGCTCAGCCCGTTCATGGAAGGCGGCCAAGGCACCCATACCGCCATGGCGCAAATCGTCGGCGAAGAGCTGGACGCCGACCCCGCCACTTTCATCGTCGAAGCCGCGCCACCCGGCGACGCCTATGTGGTGATGGAAAACGGCATGCGCATCACCGGCGGCAGCATGTCGGTGCGCATGAGTTACCCGACCATGCGCCGCCTTGGCGCCCTCGCCCGCGCCATGTTGCTGCAGGCCGGTGCCGAACAGCTCGGCGTGCCGGTGGCACAGTTGACCACCCAGCCAGGCCGCGTGGTGCATGCCGCGTCCGGCCGCTCGCTGGGCTACGGCGAGTTGGCCGGCCGCGCCCTGGACATGCCGGTGCCCGACCCGGCCAGCGTCACCCTGCGCGACCCCAGCCAATTCCGCTGGATCGGCAAACCGGTCAAACGCGTGGACGCCTATGACAAGTCCACCGGCAAGGCCCAGTACAGCATCGACCTGAAAGTCGACGGTATGCTCCATGCCGCCGTGCAGCACGCGCCGCGCCTGGGCATGACGGTCGGCGGCCTGCGCAACCAGGCTCAGGTGGAGGCCATGAAGGGCGTGCATTCCGTGCATCAATTACCCGGCGCGGTGGCGGTGGTGGCCGAGCGTTGGTGGCATGCCAAGCGCGCGGTGGAAGCGATCCAAGTGGACTGGCAGGAACCGACTGCCGACTCAACGGTGCGAGCGATGCCGGCGGATTTTTCCAGCGACGCTTACCGTGATTTCCTCGCGGCCCAGCAAGGCCCGGCCCGTGACGATGAAAACGAAGGCGATGTGGCCGGCGCGCTGTCCAGCGCCAAAACCAAGGTCGAAGCGACCTACCACAACCAATATGTCAACCACGCGCAACTGGAGCCGCCGTCGGCGCTGGCGCGCTTCAACCCGGACGGTTCGCTGGATATCTGGCTGCCCAACCAGGCGCCAGACATGTTCCGCGCTGACATTGCCAAACGCACCGGCCTGGCGCCGGAGCGCATTCATCTGCATTCGCCGCTGTTGGGCGGTTTCTTCGGTCGGCACTTCCTGTATGACTCGGCCAGCCCCTACCCCCAGGCCATCGCGCTGGCCAAGGCGGTAGGTCGCCCGGTTAAGTTGATCTGGAGCCGTGAGGAAGAATTCCTGCGCGATGTCTTGCGCCCGGTGGCGGTGGTCAAGTTCCGCGCCGCGCTGGACGCCGACGGCCTGCCCGTGGCCATCGAAGCAGTGAGTGCCACCGAAGGCCCTACTGAAGCCATTGCCGGCAAACAGGGCGACAAACTCGACCCCACGGCGCTCGAAGGGTTGTCGGGCAAGAGTTACGCGATCCCCAACAAGCGCATCGCGCAGATCTACGTCAAAGGCCCGGCCATGCTCGGCTACTGGCGTTCGGTGGGCAATTCCCTCAACGACTTCTTCTACGAAGCGTTCCTCGACGAGCTGGCCGACAAAGGCGGCCGCGACCCGTACGACCTGCGCCTGCACCTGCTGCGTGACAATCCGCGCCTGACCACGCTGCTCAAGGCGGTGGCCGAGTTGTCCGGCGGCTGGAAGCGCGGCCCCTACACCGCCGAAGACGGCACCCGCCGCGCGCGGGGCGTGGCCATGGCTTCGCCGTTCGGCTCCCATGCGGCGGTGATCGCCGAGGTGTCGATCGACAAAGGCCAGGTCAAGGTCCATCACATCTGGGAAGCCATCGATCCGGGCAGCATCGTCAACCCGGCCATCGTCGAGGCGCAGGTCAACGGTGCCGTGGCCCTGGGCCTGTCGCAAACCTTACTGGAAGAAGCGGTGTATGTGGACGGCAAGCCACGGGCGCGCAATTACGACCTTTACCCGATCCTGCCACCTTCGCGGATGGCCCAGGTGCATGTGAAGATCGTGGAAAGCGGCGAAAAAATGGGCGGCATCGGCGAACCTCCGCTACCGGCGGTGGCGCCAGCGGTGGTCAATGCCGTGGCGCAACTGACTGGCCAGCGCGTGCGCAGCCTGCCATTGAGCCGACACACTTTCAGCTGACCGACCGAGACCGCCCATGAATAACCGATTCGCAAGAACCCTCGGCTGGTTGGCCGTGCCCTGCCTGGTCGCCGCCGGCGCGCTGGCGTGGTATGTCACCCGCCAGCCTGTTACCGCGTTCGAGCAGGCGCCAGCCGCCGAATTTGACCCTGCCCTGGTCAGCCGTGGCGAGTACGTCGCGCGCCTGAGCGACTGCGTGGCCTGCCACAGCCTGCCCGGCAAGGCGCCGTTCGCCGGTGGCCTGGAAATGGCCACGCCGCTGGGTAATATCCACGCCACCAACGTGACCCCGGACCCTACCCATGGCATCGGCCGTTACAGCCTCGCCGACTTCGACCGCGCGGTGCGTCACGGCGTAGCGCCGGGCGGGCGGCGGCTGTACCCGGCCATGCCCTACCCCTCCTATGCCAAGCTCAGTGACGATGACGTGCGGTCGCTGTACGCCTTCTTTATGAAGGGCGTACAACCGGCCAACCAGGCCAACCTCCCCAGCGACATCCCCTGGCCGCTGAACATGCGCTGGCCGATTGCGCTGTGGAACGGGCTGTTCGCGCCAAACACCCCCTATGCGGCCAAACCGGCCCAGGATGCGTTGTGGAACCGTGGCGCCTACATCGTCCAGGGCCCCGGCCATTGCGGCAGTTGCCACACCCCGCGCGGCCTGGCCTTCAATGAGAAAGCGCTGGACGAAGCCGGTAAGCCGTTCCTCGCCGGCGCCCTGCTCGACGGCTGGTACGCCCCCAGCCTGCGCCAGGACCCTAACACCGGTCTGGGCCGCTGGAACGAGGCGCAGATCGTGCAGTTCCTCAAGACCGGCCGCAACCAGCACGCGGTGGTGTACGGTTCGATGACTGAAGCGTTCAACAACTCGACTCAGTTCATGAGCGACGACGACCTGGCGGCCATCGCCCGCTACCTCAAGTCACTGCCTGGCGACCCACAGCGCGACGGCGCACCCTGGGCCTATCAGGCCGTGGCCGCCAACGCCCGCCCGGATGCTCCCGGAGCCCACACCTACGCCACCCGCTGCGCCTCCTGCCATGGCCTGGACGGCAAAGGCCAGCCCGATTGGATGCCGCCACTGGCGGGCGCCACTTCGGCCCTGGCCACAGAAACCGCCTCGGCCATCAACATCACCCTCAACGGCGCCCAGCGCGTAGTAGCCGCCGGCGTTCCGGACGCCTATCGCATGCCGGCCTTCCGCGAGCAACTGTCCGACCAGGACATCGCCGAAGTGCTGACCTACGTGCGTAGCACCTGGGGCAACCACGGCAGCGCGGTCGAGGCCAAGGACGTGGGCAAACTGCGCGAGCACACCGATCCGGCGAGCAGCACGCCGATCATCTTGCAGATGCGCTGATCTGCGGCGTCACACCAACGAGCGGGCAAGCTCTGCAGATGCAAAGCTTGCCCGCCAAGGCCGCAGCACTGCCGCGCCTAACGGCCTACTGCCTCATCCAGAAAACGCGCCACGCCTTTCAACGCGTATTCAGCGGCAAGCACCTGCACCTGTTCGCGCGAACCGATGAAGCGTTCCTTGCGGCTGAATACCTTGACCGCGCCGTTGAGGTGATAAGCCCAGGCAAAGCACACGGTGCCCGGTGGAATGCCGTCGATGCTGTCAGGCCCCAGCAGGCCGGTAGTGGCAACCGCCACCTGGGCAGGGCTGTCGCGTAAGGCACCCTGGGCCATTTCACGGGCCACTTCGCAGCTGGTGAGGTTGAACGTCTTGATGGTGTAGGCACTGACGCCCAATAAGCGTTGCTTGGCCTCCTCGGAATACACCACGTACCCGCACTCGATACATGCACCACTGCCCTCGACTTGGGACAGCAACGTAATGATCTTGCCGGCCGTGCACGACTCGGCGGTGGTGAGCAGCAAGCGGTGTTGTTTCAGGCAGTCAATGGTGGCTGCGGCGATGGACATGGTCTTTCCTCCTTGCAAAAGTCTTCGGCCCGCACACTGCGTGCGCTGATAGAGCTAGACGGCGTCACTCATAAGGAATCACGGAGATCTTGCCGTTGCGTTCAAGAATGGCGAAGCGGATCTGCCGCAGTTCGACGATGCCCTGGGCAGAGCGCGCGGCCTCCAATACATCCTCGGCATCCAGCCGGGCACGCTTGAGGCGTTCGGGCAGCAAACGGCCATGCTCCACCAGCACCGTTGGCCCGCCATCGAGTACCCGGGCCAACCAGGTGAACCGTTGTTTGATCAGGGACAACCCGATGTCGATGGCGATCAGTGTCGCAATCACCAACACCGCATTGGTCAGGGAAAAATCATCGCCCAACAAGGCTTGCTGGGTGGCCTCGCCGATGACCATCAGCAGCACCAGATCGAAGGTGGTGAGTTCGGCCAGGGAGCGCCGACCGGCAATTTTGAACAGCACCATCAGCACCAGGTAAATGGCGGCGGCGCGCAACACTGAATCCATGTGTACCCCTAGGGATAAATGAACTGAGAAAATTGCAGCGCCGCCCCTGCGCCCAGCGCCACTTGAGTGTCGAAACGGCCTACGCCGTCACTGCGCAGATTCAGACGCAAAACTGCCTGGCCATCTGCGTCGCTGAGTACCCACAGCTTGACCCCCTGACCCGCCGCGCTGGCCTTGAGCGGTTGTGGTTGCAGCATCTCGACGTTGAACCCTTGGAGCAACTCGCCTTCGATGCGCGCCTCAAGCGCGGTGTTGGGTTGACCGCGTAAGTGGATCACCAGCGTGTCGGATGCACCGTTACGCAGGAAGCGTTGATGCTCCACGCGCACCTGACTATCGGCACTGTGCACCTGGGCCTCACTGAGCGGCCCTTTTGAAAACAAGCCGCCCAAGGTCAACGCCACCAACAGCAGCAACCCGTACCAGCCCCAACGCTCGAAGCGCCAGACTTTGCGCTGAAGAGCCATGTCTTCGCGCACCGGGTCACGGCGACTGCACAGTTCGCCCTGAGGCTCTCCGCTCTCCATGTCGTTATCAACCTTTGCTGTGTTCGGGTGACGACGGCCCCTTGGTCACACCCCGCGGACCGGCAATGCTCCAGATAACCGCACCGACCAACGGCAGCAGGATCACCAATGCGGTCCATCCCAGCTTAGTGCGCGAGGTTTTGCTGCTGCGCCAGACGCTGTTGATGATCCACAGGTCGAGCAATACCAGAATGACGGCCACGCCTGCCCAGAAATAAGTGGTTTGCATACGGCACCTCCTATTCAGTGATGCACGTTTAGGCCCTGCACCGAGTGTACAGGTTCACTCTAAATGCAAGCGAAGCGGCAACTAAGCGAAGCGGCATAACAGCTATCAGTTCAATATCAAAGACCACACCGACACATTAAAAACTTATACGAAGCGGCATTAAAAAGACCATTTTGTACAAGTTATTTTGAGCAACTACCGCTCATCGCCATTTTCAAAAATTCTTCAAACATTCCCGTCAGTGCCGTTATCGGAGTTAATGCCCGTTGTTGCGATGGGCACTCATATAACCAACCTTGATTAAATAGTGGAGATGCATCATGCCTACCAGTAATAAAAACCCTGGCAACTTCGCCAATGATCATGAACGCGCAGCCGAGGCCGGGCGTAAAGGCGGCCAGGCGTCCGGCGGCAACTTTGCCAACGACCGCGAAAAAGCCGCCCAAGCTGGACGCAAAGGCGGACAGCACAGCCATGGCGGCGGCCGCACGTCGTAAGTTCGCCAGCACACGGGCGCGATACAGATGCAACTTTCGTGACGTTCTAAAGCTTGCCTATACATCAAGACTGAACAGCACGCTTAACCGATTAGCGTGCGCCAAAGGCAACTTCACTAATGAAAGCTGCATAACCTTTATAACCATGAGGTAAATGACAATGAGCACTCAGGATAAAAAAGGCCAAACAAGCGTTAACGAAGCGGGCAGCAAAGGCGGCCAACACAGTGGAGGGAACTTCAAGAACGATCCACAACGGGCCGCCGAAGCCGGCAGTAAAGGCGGCCAACACAGCGGTGGCAACTTTGCCAACGACCGTGAAAAAGCCTTCCAAGCCGGACGTAAAGGAGGGGAACACAGCCACGGTGGCGGGCGCAGCAGTTGAGGCGCCAATACAGGGGAGCCACGCCGCTCCCCTGTTTTTTCTCTAAGCCTGTGTGCTGACGCCGGGCTCTAACGGCTCAGCACGCTGCAACAGCGCGCCCGGGGTTAGTCCTCAGGATTGCTCCTCGTCTTGGTGCCCTTGGATGTCTGCACGACACGCCGCCAGGATTTCATCGGCCAGCGCCGAGTCGTCCGGGCAGGCCCGTGACATGATCAACCCACCCAGCACCTGTGCCATCAACGCAAGGTTGGCGGCACGCGTCGTCGCCGGGTCTTGTTCTTCACCGTCGGCTTTTGCCGCGTGCATCGCGCTCAGTTGGGCCTCGATGCCGGCGGCAAATGCAGCGCGAACCTCGTCTTCTTTGCGTGCCGCGTCACTGCATAACGCCGCCAGTGTGCACCCCGTAGCGCGCTGATCGCGGTGTTCACGCGACAAGTAAAGGTTCACGAATGCTTCGGTTGACGCCCCCGCTGTGCGGGCGGCGGACTCTGCCAGGCCGCACGCCGACGCTTGCGCCATCAGGTCGGCCTTGGATTCGAAGTGTTTGTAGAACCCACCTTGGGTAAACCCTGCCGCTGCCATCAAGTCAGCGATGCCCACACCGTCATAACCACGCTCGCGAAACAGCGCGGAGGCGGTTTGCACGATGTGCGCGCGATTGGCCTGGGCCTGTTGTTTAGAGACTTTCATCGTCCACCTGAAACTTATCCGTACAGGCCGCAAGCATACATTGATGTCGACCAACATCAAAACGTTGACTTTTTAGATTTCGGTCGTAATCATTAGCGCAATTCCCCATCACTGCGGCATTCCTTAGGATACTCACCATGACTTCGCTCCCCGCTGTTCTGATCACTGGCGCCTCCTCCGGCATCGGTGCTACCTATGCCAAGCGCTTCGCCCGCCGTGGCCATGACCTGGTGCTGGTGGCTCGCGACAACGCGCGCCTGGAAACACTGGCCGCGCAACTGCGCGAGGAAAACGGCGTGGCCGTGGAGGTGTTTCAGGCCGACTTGACCCAGGCCGCCGACCTCGCTGCGCTGGAAACCCGCCTGCGAGAGGACGCCCGTATCGGCATCCTGATCAATAACGCAGGCATGGCGCAGTCCGGTGGCATCGTTGACCAGAGTGCCCAGGCGCTCGACCAATTGATCGCGCTGAACGTGGTGGCGCTGACGCGTCTGGCCGCCGCCGTGGCACCGCGCTTTGCGCAGACCGGTAGCGGTTCGATCATCAACCTGGGCTCGGTGGTGGGTTTTGCGCCTGAGTTCGGCATGTCGGTGTATGGCGCGACGAAGGCATTCGTCCTGTTCCTGTCCCAAGGGTTGACCGTGGAATTGGCCGCCAAGGGCGTGTACATCCAAGCCGTTCTGCCCGCCGCCACCCGCACCGAAATCTGGGAACGCGCCGGCATCGACATTAACGCACTGCCGGAAGTGATGGACGTGGATGAGCTGGTGGACGCGGCGCTGCTGGGGTTCGACCGCCGCGAGCCAGTGACCATCCCGCCGCTGCACGTCGAAGGTCGTTGGGATCAACTGGATCAGGCGCGCCAGGGGCTGCTCTCGGATATCCGCCAGGCGCGCGCCGCCGAGCGGTATCAGGCGCAGTCCTGAGCAAACGTCATTAGCCGCTCATTTCCTTCAATGGCATCGGGCCCAAGGCAGTTTTGAAAGCACTGGCCTTCAAACGCTACGGCAAAGCCCCGGATATTGGCTTTGAACAGGTGCTGAGCGGCTATGAGGGCGTGAAAAAGCCGCGGGGTGCTCAAACCCGACGGCCAGATCGCTTCGGCCCACTGGACAAAACCCTCGCCACGTCACGCCGCGTTCATTATTCAACCTCCGGCGCCCAGCGGCGAAACAGCACGCTGGCGTTCACACCGCCAAATCCGAACCCATTCGAGAGCGCATGGGTAATTGGCAACTGTCGCGAGTTCAGGGCGACCAGATCAAGGCCGTCGGCTGCCTCATCGGGATGATTGAGATTGAGCGTGGGTGGCACCACTTGGTCGCGAAGCGCTAGCACCGTAAACACCGCTTCAATACCTCCAGCTGCGCCAAGCAGATGCCCGGTGGCGGACTTCGTCGAACTGATCGCGACACTGGCGCCGCTCCCGAAAACCGAGCGAATCGCTGCCAACTCGCCTTTGTCGCCGACCTGGGTGGAGGTTGCATGCGCGTTGATGTGCTGAACGTCGGCGGGACTCACCGCCGCCTGGCGCAGCGCCTGCTCCATGGCGCGACGTGCGCCGCTGCCGTCCTCCGGACCGGCCGTCAGGTGATACGCGTCAGCGCTGGTGCCGTAGCCGACCAACTCCGCCAGGGGCTTGGCCCCACGCCTGAGGGCATGCTCCAGTGACTCGATCACCAATAAACCGGCACCTTCGGACATGACGAAGCCATCGCGATCACGATCGAACGGTCGCGAGGCTGCCTGCGGGTGCTCGGCAAACCCCGTGGATAGCGCGCGGGCCGCTGCGAAACAGCCTAGGGTCACACGGTCTATCGCCGCCTCGGTACCGCCGCATATCGCGATATCCGCCTCACCGGCTCTGATGATTCTGGCCGCGTCGCCGATGGCCTGTACCCCTGCGGCGCAGGCCGTGACGGGAGCGCCGAGCGGGCCTTTAAAGCCGTGACGGATGGAGACGTGCCCGGCCGCCATATTGGCGAGAAAGGACGGTGCAGTGAATGGCGACAGTCGGCGAGGACCACGCGCATCGGTGGTGCGGACTGCGTCGGCAATCGCGCCGAAGCCACCCACGCCCGACGCAATGATCGTGGCCGTCCGCGCTTGGTCCGTGACCTCTGTTGGATGCCAGCCGGCCTGCTCCAGCGCTTCGTGCGCAGCCACCAATGCAAACTCGATGAAGCGATCCATCTTTTTGCGATCCTTGGCCGAGATGATGCGCTCCGGGTCGTAACCGGCGATGGCATCCTCTTCGAGAGACGGCACCTGGCCGCCCACTGCGATGCCCGTACCCTCAGTAATGTCGTCGGGCAGGTTGCGGATACCAGAACGCCCGGCCAGCAATCTCTTCCAGACTTCCTCTACTGCGCACCCCAAAGGCCCGACAATGCCGACGCCGGTGACCACGATTCGCTTTTGAGCTTCGAGATTACTCATTGAACCCTCTTCATTTTTTCAGTCGCCGCCCACGCTACAACGATGAGGTGCACGACGAGAGGACGGGATGGCGCCCCATCCACTGGGTTTGCTTACTTAATTCGCTGGCTCGGTTTGACCTGCATTGTCAGGACGGATCTTGAACCAAATGGCGTACATCGCCGGCAGGAATACCAGCGTCATAACGGTGCCGACTAACGTGCCTCCGATCAGCGTGTAGGCCAGGGTGCCCCAAAACACCGAATGGGTCAGCGGGATGAATGCCAGGATCGCCGCCATCGCCGTCAGCAGCACCGGACGAGCCCGCTGCACGGTGGCTTCGATGACGGCGTGAAATGGATCCAAGCCTTCCTGAGCGTTGTGATGGATCTGCCCAATTAAAATCAGCGTGTTACGCATCAGGATGCCCGACAGCGCGATGAGACCAACCAGGGCGTTGATACCAAATGGTTGATGAAACATCAGCAGGGTCGGTACTACGCCAATCAGGCCCAACGGTGCGGTGAAAAACACCATGATCATTGCCGAGATCGAACGTACCTGAACGATGATGATCAGCAGCGTCAGGGCAATCATGATGGGTAGCAACGGCACTATCGCCTGGCCGGCCTTGCCCGACTCCTCGATTGCACCCGCTTGCTCGATCCGATAGCCGTTGGGAAGCGTGTCGATAATCGGCTGCAGTTGCTTGACGATCACACCCGACACATCGGGTGGTTGAAGGCCTTCGTCAATATCGCCGCGCACGGTGATCGTCGGTGTACGGTCACGGCGCCGGAGAATGGGGTCTTCCATACGCACATCCACCTCTGCGACCTGGGACAGAGGGATACGCTGGCCCGCCGCGCCCACCACTGTAAACCCCTCGATCCGAGCCGGATCCAGGCGGATGTCACCCGCGGCGCGCCCCACCACCTGCACTGAACGAATGTCTTCACGAACCGCTGTGATCGGCACGCCGGTCAGCAAGAATTGCAACTGCTGGGCGACTGCGCTGGAGGTCAGCCCTACCGCCTGCAAGCGATCCTGATCCAAGCGCAAATGCAAGGTCGGTGTCAGTGGGCCCCAATCGCTATTGACCGTCCTCATCAACGGGCTCGCTTGCATGACCGCTTGTACGCGCCCGGCAATCTCGCGCAGCTTGGTCGGGTCAGGCCCCATCACTCGGTAGGCGACAGGGAAAGGTGAATACGGGCCGAACACAATTTGCGTCGCCCTGACACGGGCCTCTGGGGCGAGCCCTGCAGCCACAGCCTCACGCAAACGAACCTTGAGGGTTTCGCGCGCTTCCTGTCTGGCCGTGAGCACCACAATCTTGGCGAACGATGGGTCCGGCAGTTCGGGTGCCATCGCCAGGAAGAAGCGCGGCGCGCCCTGGCCAATGTAGGCGGTGATGACTTTTGCCTCTTCCTGCTGTTGCAGCCAAGCCTCGACTTTTGCCGCGGTGGCACTGGTCTGTTCGATGGAGGTTCCGTAGGGCATTTGCACCTCGACCATCACCTCGGGACGGTCCGACGTCGGGAAGAACTGCTTCTTCACCAGCCCCATGCCCAGAACGGCTACAACAAACAACGTGATAACCGTGCCAGCCACCAGCCACTTGAGGGCGATGACCCGTGTCAGGACCCGGCGGAAGCGGTTGTAGCGGGGAGTATTGTAGATAGCAGCATGCCCACCCTCGACCGGCTTGATCTCTGGCAACAACTTCACGCCCAGGTAAGGGGTGAAAGCCACTGCGACAATCCAGGACGCAATCAACGCAATGCCCACGATCCAGAACATATTGCTGGTGTATTCACCGGCAGTGGACTGGGCAAAACCGTTGGGCATGAAGCCAACCGCCGTTACCAGTGTGCCGGAGAGCATCGGCGCGGCCGTATGACTCCAGGCATACGCCGAGGCCTTGATGCGGTCGTAGCCCTCCTCCATTTTCACCACCATCATTTCGATAGCAATGATCGCGTCATCTACCAGCAACCCGAGCGCCAGGATCAATGACCCGAGGGTAATACGGTCGAAGCTCTTTCCGGTGGCCGCCATCACCACAAACACGATCGCCAGTGTCAATGGCACGGCAGCGGCGACCACCACGCCCACACGCCAGCCCATGCTGAGGAAGCAAACGAGCATCACCACCAGCAGCGCGACAAAAAACTTGACCATGAACTCGCCTACGGCCGAGTCGATGTTGACGGCTTGATCGGTGACCTTGGTCAGGGTCATGCCCAGTGGCATGTGCTCATTGATTTTGCGGGTCTCGGCGTCCAGCGCCTTGCCCAGATCCAGGCCGTTCCAACCTTCACGCATGATGACCCCCAGCAGCAGGGCCTCTTCTGCGTTATTGCGCACCACAAAGGTGGCCGGGTCTTCATAACCACGCTCGACAGTCGCCACATCGGAAAGCTTGAGCGTGCGCCCCCGAGCCACAATCGGCGTATCGCGAATCTTCTCCAGCTTATCGAAGGCACCGTCCAGGCGCAGGAAGACTTGCGGCCCGTTGGTGTCGATCGAACCGGCCGGCGTCAGTACGTTCTGATCATTCAACGCGGCAAAGATGTCCTGAGGCGCAATGCCCAAAGTGGCCAACCGATCGTGGGAGAAAGACACAAAAATGCGCTCGGCCTGCTCGCCGATGATATTGACCTTCTTCACGCCCGGCACATGCAAGAGTTGCTGACGCAACGACTCCGCATCACGCACCAACAGGCGCTGCGGCTCGCCTTTGGCTTTGAGAGCGAACAGCGCGAACGTCACGTCCGAATACTCGTCGTTAACCAATGGCCCGATCACACCCGCCGGTAGCTTGGTGGCCTCGTCGTCGAGTTTTTTGCGCGCCTGATAAAACTCCTCCTGCACTTGCGACGGCGGCGTGCTGTCGAGCAGCGACACCATGGTGAAAGCGAGACCCGGCCGCGTGTAGGTTTCCGTGCGGTCGTACCATTTCAATTCCTGCAAACGCTTTTCAAGGGGCTCGGCTACCTGGTCCTGCATCTCCTGCGCGGTTGCGCCAGGCCACGCGGTAATGACTGTCAGCTGCTTGACCGTAAACGGCGGATCCTCCGCACGCCCCAGCTTGAAGAACGCCAGGGTGCCTGCCACCGCGATCAGAAAGATCAGAAACACCGTGATAGATCGCTCACGAACGGCGATCGCTGAAATATTGAAGCGGCCTTCGCTCATGGATGGCTCCCGGCAACGTTGGCTTGATCCTGCCCGGGCACTCGCACTTCTTCGCCATCGCGCAACAGATGGGCGCCTAACGCTACGATCTGCTCACCGACCTTGAGATCGCCTGCCACGCGCGCGGCATCGTCGCTCAACCCCAGCACTTGAACAGGGCGCCAAGAAACTTTTGCCGGTGAGCCGGCGATCACCCACACGCCTGTGCCTTTGCCTGGGTCATAAAGGGCCGCGATGGGCACTCGTAAAGCCTGCGCTTGCGCGGCGCCTTCTGCGATGCGCAGGGTAACCGTCGAACCTATCGGCGCATTGGTCAGCGCGCCCGCCAGCACGTACCGCGCCTCAAACGTGCGCGTGGCTTGGTCGGCAGAGTCGGAAAGCAGCCTCAGCTTCGCAGTCACTGCGTTGGCGGTATCTCCATAAAGCGTCGCTTGCGCAGTGGAACCTGGGGCAGGACGCAACGTCTCGGGCAGATGCACGATGGCTTCGCGCTGACCTGCGCGCGCCAGTCGAACCACAGGCTGCCCCGGGCTGACGACTTGCCCGGGCTCGGCGAGCGTCTCCACCACGACACCGTCGGAGTCGGCAAATAACACTGCGTAGCCTGAAGCATTGCGGGCAACGTCAGCCTGCGCTTCAGCGGCGCTAAGCTGCGCCTTTGCGGTATCTGCTGAGGCTTTGATCTGGTCATAGGCCGATGCAGAAATAGCGCCTGCGGCTACCAGGCTGCGGTATCGCGCCTCGTCATCGGCTGTCTGCTTGGCTCGGGCTTTGGCGGCGATGACCGACTCTTGCTGTGCTCGCGCCTGCAACCCGAGGTCTATAGGGTCAAGGCGCATAAGCGGCTGACCGCGTTTAACGCTCTGGCCGGTTTCGACCAACCGCTCAAGAATCTTGCCGGAAACCCGAAAGCCCAGATCGCTCTGCACGCGGGCCGCCACTACCCCTGTGAATGAGCGTGACGCCTCTGAGGCACCCTCAACCGTTCCGGGCCTTACCAGCGGAGCCTGCGTGCGCGGATCAACAAGATTGGAGGAGTCACCACACGCCGTCAGGACGAGAGGCAACAAGCAGGCGGCAATGGGGAAAGGTCGGAGCCGGAGCATAGGTTCCCTTATTAAATAGAGAGAGCAGGAGCGCTATATTCAGACTGGTGACCATTATTGTCAACAGTCACAAATCAAGAATCCAGCTGGACCTTAGCCGTGCAATGCCCCTTACGCGAAAGCTCTAGATGCCCCTTCACTCAGACTGGATCGGTACAAGGCGACGTTTTGCAAGGGCTGCATGTGAGGCAGTCGAGGGTTATTTTCTAGCCATGCCTGAATTTAGCTCAGTGGCCTCAATTGACAGGCTGTGACCATAAAGTAATATGGTCACAAACATCTCGCGATTCAAGGAATCTCAATGCTCTCCCTGCGCCCCGCTGCTTTTCTGATAAGCGTCACCTTGATGACAGGCTGTGCGGTCGGCCCGGACTATCGCCGTCCAGACGCCCCGCTCCCGGACCGATACTGGGGCCAGTTTTCTGTCGGGCAGAGACCAGCGGCAACGCCTGCCAGTCTCGTCATCTGGTGGGAGAGTTTCGGGGACCCACTGCTCGCCGGCTTCGTCTCCAAGGCGCTTGAGCAGAACCTCGATCTGGCACAGGCCCAGGCGCGAGTCATGCAGGCGCGGGCCGGACTCAGCGCCGCCAATGCCGCTTTGGCGCCCTCAGCAAACATCAGCGCTCAGGCCGCACGTGCCTATCAATCCATCGAGACCCCACTCGGCCAGGTGTTGAACTCAACGCCTGGCTACGATCGGTATGGGAGTTCCTACGAGGCCGACCTCAATGCCAGTTGGGAAGTGGATATCTTTGGCGGCCTGCGACGCGGACGCGAGGCGGCGCTGGCCGAGTACCAGGCCAGCGAGGCAGGCGCCGCTGCCACACGATTGGCCATCGCCGCGCAGACCGCGGATACCTACATCACTATCCGTGGGCTGCAGGCTCGATTGGACATTGCGAATCGACAAGTCAAAACCCAGCAAGGACTGCTGGAGAAAGTCCAATTGCTCTATAGCAAAGGGCTTGCCGCCAGCTACGAGGTGCGTCAAACCGAGGGGGCGTTAGCCCAGGTCCAAGCCACGGTGCCGGTCCTGCAGGCCGGTCTGGATGCTGCCATGAACTCACTCGATGTCATGCTCGGCACGCCACCCGGTACTCACCGTACGCAACTTGCCATGGTCGGGAGCATTCCGGTGGCACCGCAGTTAAAGACCTTGGGAACCCCCGCCGATTTACTGCGGCGCAGGCCTGACCTCATCGTGGCCGAGCGCCGCCTTGCCGCCTCCAACGCACGCATCGGGGAAGCGATTGCCGAGTACTACCCGAAGTTCTCGCTGAGTGCGCTACTGGGGAGCGCGACGGCGGTGTCCGCAGGCAATCTTTTTTCCGGCGGCGCCAGTCAATCGGCTGGCGTACTGGGACTGCGCTGGAGACTTTTCGATTTCGGCCGCATCAACGCCCAAATCGACCAAGCCAAAGGACAGGAAGCCGAAGCCCTGGCCGCTTACCGTCAATCGGAGCTGCGCGCCACCGAGGACGTCGAGAACGCGCTCTCCTCGCTGGTCAATCGGGACGCCCAAGCCACCACCCTAATGGGAGGCGAGACGTCTCTGACTCAAGCCCGCCAATCGTCGTTCATTGCTTATGAGAAAGGCACGGCGAGCTTGATTGACGTCCTGCACGCTGACGAGACCTTGCTTCAGGCTTCCGACGCTCGGGCACAGGCACAGACCGAATCGGCACGCGCGGCCGTCGCCACGTTCAGGGCACTGGGCGGCGGCTGGCAGCCCTCGGATACCCAACTGACGAGCCGATATCCGCTCAGGTGACGAGCGACCGGAAGATCCGCGCCCATGAGTCGTTGATGCAACAGCGCTGCTTGACGGCGATCCCTCAAGGACAGGTATATCCTGTTTATTGATGTGACTATATGAAAAAAAAGTCACTTTCTTGGCAAGCGGACAGGCCCAGTTGGACAGTGTTCGCCCACAGACTAAACGTTGATATCAGCGCAAAAAGATATACAGGGTTTGGCGTAGGCTCACGGCATCAAGCTACGCAGAATGAGATTGGAGGTGAGGACCGGAGCCACCTCGACAACATCAAGGTTGTACTGCAATAGCAACGGATTGACGAAAGGCCGTAGCGCCAGGTGGATTGCATCGACTGTTTCGTCCAACGGCGTTTTACGTTCAAACTCGCCGAGCTCTCGCCCTTCACGCACAATCTGCACGACAAAGCCCCTGATCAAGGCATCGTATTGCTGAGCGCAAGGCCAGTTTTCAGACGCTGCAAAAGCAGCGATGTCATAGAGTTTTCGCTCACTGAAGAACAAGTTCACACCGGTAGCCACCAGCGTTTTCAACAAGCGTCGTAAACGCTCGGTCGGCGTGAGACCACCAACGTTAATTTCCTGCTCCACTGCCGCGATCATTTGCGCCAGGCAATTGGCACAGATAGCTTCACCAATCGCCTGCTTGGAATCAAAAAACTTGTAGATGTACGCCTTGGAAAACCCGATTGCCTTCGCCAGATCGGAAACCGTGGTTTTGCTATAGCCGTATTGACTGAAGTGCTGGTTGGCCGCTGCGACGATCTGGTTCCGGATTTCATGATCGGCAGGACCACGGATGCTCGTGGAAGCGATGGTTGTCTTATTCATGCGGCTAGCTTACGCACCCGAAATGCGCTTGACAACGAGTGACCAAATTATCCTTTTGTCACTCAGACTTGCTCCATCGATATTACACAAACCCGCCCCACTCCCAAGCTTTCCAGAACCACGGTACTGAGCTTGTCTATCTGATCAGGTGGGCGGATGGAAGCGCATGGGTTGGGTAAACCTGATGGCTGACCAGGAATAGTCCGCCATCAAAGAAAAAAGCGCCGCGGAGCACGGCGCAATGGTGGGCCAGATTCGAGAAAAAAGGTGATGGCGTTGATCGACTATTCAAGAATACCTGCTGGCCTGCCACGTCCTTGATGCCTGTGCGATTAAAGTTCCTTGAAACGGTGTCGCGGCCTTCCGGGCACTGGCAAACGGATGCTGTAGATATTGCCCGCCGCCGGATAGTCCGCCTGCTCGGCCGCCGACATGCCGAACTTGGCGGTGGTGATGTACAAGGTGCGCATGTCCGGCCCGCCAAAGCAGCAACTGGTGGGGCGTGGCACCGGCATTGGCAAGGCCTGGAGCAGCACGCCATGGCGGTCGTACTGGAGCACGCAACTGCCGTTGAATTGGCAGACCCACAGGTTACCCTCGACATCCAGCGCCAGACCATCTGGCCGGCCAAGTTCAGCCGGTGTCTGGGCGAACACCAATACCTGTTCCAGGCCGTTTCCGTTCGCCGGATAACGGGCGCGATAGAGGGTACGGGCCACTGAGTCGACAAAAAACAACTCGCTGCCATCGCTCGACCACGCAAGTCCATTGGGCAGGCTGATGCCGTCCATTATGACCGAGGCGTTCAGGCCGGCGTCGTAGCGATAGAGCTTGCCCGTATTGCGGCTGTGACCTTCATCCATCAAACCGGTGATGAAGCGCCCCTGGGGGTCGCATGCACCATCATTGAAGCGATAGGACGACAGCGTAATGGCCAACTTTGAGTTGTGGGTGACCCGCAGACTTGTGCGGTCGAGGACGGCAACGCCGGCATCCTGGGTAAAAATCAGGTTGCCCTTGTCAGTCAAGGCCAGGGCGCCGATGCGCGCAGGCGACTCATACAGCCGCGTCAGGCGGCCATGTTGGTCCAGGGCATTGATCTGGCCGCCACTGATGTCGACAAACAGCAGGCACTGATGGGCTTCATCCCAGACCGGGCTTTCACCCAGATCGGCCTGGCACGCTGAAAACAGTTTGAGCTCTTCCTGAGCAGGCATATTCAATGCTCCTTAATTTGGTCCCAAAGCTGGGCAACTTGTTCGGCGCTGGTGGCCTTCACGCGGGCCAGATTGACGGGGTAGTCGACACCTGGGTTTTCGACAAACCGCGTCGCCGTAAATTGCCCATTGCTGGCACGCAGGACATAACCGGAGTCCTGGCAATGCTGCGACGCCAGAAACACCACGCCAGGCGTCACCCACTCTGGCTTGAGGTTCTCCGGTTCGCCCGTCACGCCCCACATGCGGGTCTTGGCCACTGGGGATACCGCATTGACGAGGATGCCCGCATCCGTGCCTTCCATGCTCAGCGCATTCATGATGCCCAGTTGCGCCATCTTGCCGGCGGCATACGCCACCAGGCCCGGTTGGGCATATTGCTGGTACATCGCGCGGTCGGATGACGTCAGCACGACCCGTGGGGCAGCAGACTGTTTGAGGTGTTTCCAGGCATGTTTGCATAACCACACGGGGGTATAGATATTGATATCCACCGCGCGGTCGATGAATGTTGTATCGGCCTCTTCAATCGCCTGATAACCGACCCAACCGGCGTTGTGAATCAAGATATCGAGTTGGCCAAACGTCTGGATGGCCGTTGCCACCAATTGCTCGCAACCCTGTTCACTGGACAAGTCGCCATGATGCCCCACCACGTTGAAACCTTTGTCCCTGAGGGTTTGCGCAGCCTCCATGGCGATGGAGCCATCCCCCCCGGCGCCCAGCTTGTCTGCGCCGATATCACTGATCACGACATTGGCACCCAGCGTGGCTAGCACCTGCGCATAACTAAAACCGAGCCCTCGACCAGCGCCCGTTACAACTGCCGTCTTTCCTGTAAAGTTCATTGGCTGTTTCCTCTTGAGTGCCACCTCACCTTAACAAGGGATATTCACGCTGTTTAATACTAACGGCGGCGCAAGCTGATACTTGGTTCGTATCAAGTTGACGCTCAACGCGAATGAATCGTTGACGTTTAACCCCCTAAAGGCCCACCCCGACACTTCCCCACGGCATTCAGGCCTGCTCGACAGCACTTGCAAGCTTTAGGTCCGAAGTTCAACTTACCCTGTCGAGCGCCTGTTTACAGGTAACATTGCCTCGCCCAGTCCACAGATCAGTTCAAATGAAGGACCAGAAGAAATGATCGAAACCCGCCTGCTACGTCAATTCATCGCCGTGGCTGAAGAGCTGCATTTCCACAGGGCCGCCATTCGCCTGCATATGGCCCAGCCCCCGTTGAGCCAAGCCATCCATCGACTGGAAGACAAACTGGGGTTCCGTCTGTTCACGCGCAATAAACGCGGGGTCAAGCTGACCCCCGCCGGCGGTGCGTTTCTGAACGCCGCCTACAGCACATTGAAGGAGTTGGAGCTGGGCATCGAACACGCACGCCAAGTATCCGAGGGTATTGCCGGCAAACTCACAGTGACTGCGGTGTCGATCGCCTACTATGAGTCGCTGCTCAGCACCCTGCGCCAGTTCCGCGAGACCTACCCCAAAGTCCAGTTGATCATCAAGGAGATGCCCTCTGCCAGCCAGGCCAAAGCTATTCTGTCCGGGGAAGCGGATATTGCCTTTATGCGCAAGTTGCCGATCTCGGCGGAAAACGTTGAGTCACGCCTGTTGCTCGACGAAGAGATCGTGATGGCGCTGCCCGCCCGTCACCCGAAGGCGAAGGAAGGTCCGATCGACTTGAGGGATTTCGCTGGGGAAGACTTCGTATTCACCCCCGAAGCCCTGGGCACCGGCTATCACAGCCAGTTGATCGCCTTGTGTGAGGCCGCCGGTTTTTACCCCAAGGTGGTGCAGGAGGCCGCGCAGATCCATACCTTGATCGGCTTGGTAGCCTGCGGTTTTGGCGTTGCCCTGGTGCCTGAGTCGATTGCTAACACAATCATGCGCGACAAGGTCCTGTTCCGCCGGGTCTGCCCCGTGACCGCCTCCCCCAACCCGGCCATCGGTCTGTACATGAGCTGGAACACCCACAACGAATCACCGTTGATGGACAGCTTCATTTCCATGCTGGACTTCAATGCCGCTCCCCGGGTCGAGGGGATGAGCGCCGCCCAGATCAGTTAGAGCGCCAGCGGATCGATGAAGAGCGGCTGGTCATGCGTGATTCGGAGATCAATGCTTTATGGCATCACACTCGTTACGCAAGTTGTTGTCTTGAATGTTGCCGCAGCTTTGGCCGTTGACTTTGGCATTGCAGTAAGCGCGTTGATCGTTGTCACTGATGTTGCCGCAGCTTTGACCGTTCATTTCCGCCGAGCACCTGGCCCGAAGGTCGTTGTCCCGGATATTGCCGCAGCTTTGACCGTTGACTTTGGCATTGCAGTAAGCGCGTTGATCGTCGTCACTGATGTTGCCGCAGCTTTGACCGTTCATTTCCGCCGAGCAACTGGCCCGAAGGTCGTTGTCCCGGATATTGCCGCAGCTTTGGCCATTGGTTTTGGCCTCGCAATAAGCGCGTTGATCGCTGTCACTGATGCTGCCGCAACTAGCATGAGCGTAGGTACTCAACATCAATAACATCGCAATGATGGCTCTCATCACTCTCTCCATGGGGTCTCAGAAAATAGCCTGACGCTGACTGATCCAAGATGATCTTGTTGCTGTAACGAGCAATCAAATTGACATCATTTTTTCGGGAAGTTCCATGAGGGGATGTGACTTTCGGGCGTACAGTTTTTATGTTTTCGGCGACACCTGAATCGCCCCTGGCTTCGTAGGCATGCGGAGTGACCGCTTTTGGCCGATTCTGTTGAAAACAGTCGGCTTCGAATTCCACGCCAGAAAAGTACGCGCCTGAGATTGAAATCTGAATTTTTGGCAGAAGGTTCAGTACTCGGAGCTCACGTAGCAGCGGGCAACAGAGGTGTTTTCATACATTAATATTCGAGTGTTTTGGGAAAACTGACTTTTTCAACACAATCGGCCAGAAGCTGCCTGTCATACTGACCGCTTTTTGTTGACCGAGATAGGTCTTGACGTAAAATCGCCGCCCCGGAAAAATCAGCTGGCATAGTGAGAAGGAGCTTCGATGCAACGGGTGATGATTGTTGGTCAACCTGGGTCAGGCAAAAGCACTTTGGCGCGTGAGCTTGGTCAGCGCACAGGTTTGCCGGTCATTCATATCGACACTATTCACTGGCAGCCAGGGTGGATCGAGCGAAGTCCGGACGAGAAGACACAGCTTTGTCTCGATGTTGAGGCCCGAGATTGTTGGATATTCGAAGGCGGCCATTCAGCCACTTGGGACAACCGGCTGGCCCGTGCAGACCTTTTGATATGGATTGATCGTTCGGCGACGCTTCGATTCTTACGCGTACTGCGCAGAACCCTGCTCCAACGCGGTCAGTCTCGGCCTGACTTGCCTGAGAACTGCCCCGAACTGCTGATGAACCTGCCGGAGTTTTTTAGATTCATGTGGCGGACGAAAAAATCAGCGCGAGAAAAGATGCGGCAACTTGTTGCAACAGCGCCACCAGCTTGCCGCGTGGTTTGTCTGCGTTCTAATCGGGATACCTGCAATTTTCTCGCGAGCATTGAAAATTCGAACTTCCAGACTCCGCGAGATTGATCGACGGTTGCCTGATGCGATGCGGGACTACCGTTTACGAGTGGCTGCTATTGGCCCAGAGTGTGTAAAAACACTTCCGTATCGTGGATGCCTCAGCCCAGCGCAGCCAGGCGAGTCGATTGGCCACGTATTTGCCACGATCAGCATCGGTAACGCTCCGGAGCGCTTATGAAGCGTTTTAGCGCAACCTGGAGCAGCAAAAGCCGGAGGTTTTTACGCCGCTATTGCCTTCAACAAGCCTTCGGCACCGATGATTCTCATGACCCGCTTCATGTTGTAGGCGAGCACATTTAGACTCATCTCCGCGCTGACGCCGGCCAGCCTACGCGTGAGGAAATGCGTGGATCCCATCCATTGTTTGAGCGTCCCGAAGGGATGCTCAACAGTGCGCTTTCGGACTCGCATCATGTCCGGCGCCTGGTTCAGCCGGTTCTGCATTTCGTCTAGCACGGCTTCATGCTCCCAACGCCGCACTCGTCGCTGCTTGCTCGGCGTGCACTGAGTTTTCAGGGCGCAGCTTTGGCAGTTCGAACTCCAGTAGCAGTGCATGTTCAGGCCTTTCTCGACGCTGGAGAAACGCCAAATCAATGCCTCGCCAGCCGGGCAAAGGTATTCATTTTTAGCTGCGTTAAAAACGAAGGCATCTTTGTTGAAACGCCCGTCCGCTTTAGCTCCTGAAGTCATCGACTTGGGTACATAGGCGGTAATTTTTGCATCATGGCAGGCCAGGATTTCCTCGCTTTTGAAATAGCCTCGATCAGCCACGACGGACAGCGTTTCTGAACCAATGGCTTCCCGCGCCTGCTTCGCCATCGAGCTGAGTTGGTCGCGGTCAGAGCCAACGTTCGTGACCTCGTGAGCAACGATCAAATGGTGCTGGGTATCGACCGCCGTCTGTACGTTGTAGCCGACGATGCCATTGCCACGCGTCATCATCGAGCGGGCATCGGGGTCGGTCAGTGAGACCTGTTTGTCTGGAGAGTCGTTGAGCTGAGACTCGATCACCTGAAGCTCTTTCATCTGAGCTTTGAGCTTGGCGATTTTCTCTTCCAGGCGCGTAGCGTCTGGCTCAGCGGCGCTTGGCACTTGCCGATCAGCTGCATCAAGGGAGGTCAGGTAACGGTTGATGCTCGACTCGATTTCTCCCATTCGCCGCTTCAGTTTGGCGCTGGTGAAATTGCGGTCGCGGTTGTTCACTGCCTTGAATTTGCTGCCGTCGATGGCCACCAGGTTTTCGCTAAACAACCCCAACTGCTGGCACAGCACAACGAACTGGCGGCACACGCCGCGAATGGCTTTGCTGTTGTCTTTTCGGAAGTTGGCGATGGTTTTGAAGTCGGGCATCAAGCGCCCGGTTAACCACATCAATTCGATGTTGCGCTGGGCTTCTCGCTCAAGACGTCGACTCGATTGGATGCGATTGAGGTAGCCGTAGATATAGATCTTCAGCAGGATCGCAGGGTGATACGCAGGTCTGCCGGTTTCGGCGGGAATGACGCCATCAAAACCCAACGAGGCCAAATCGAGTTCATCGACGAAGGCATCAACCACCCGTACCGGGTTGGAATCGCTGACGTAGTCGTCGAGCCTCTCGGGAAGTAAGGTGCTTTGCCCTCGGTGCTCACCCTGGATAAACCGTTTCATGGGCTTCCCTTGCGATGAAATTCTCAGAAATCATAGCAAGGGTATGTCCGGGCGTTTTTACACACTCTGGGCC
>NZ_JAEILC010000157.1:0-28360 GCF_016307435.1 Pseudomonas sp. S4_EA_1b
GCCCCCACCGCCGCCGGAAAAACCCAAGGAACCGGAGCCCAAGGTGGAAGAAAAAATCCCTGAGCCGCAGCCCACCCCGACGCCGGAAGAGGTCAAGCCGGCCGAGGAAGCACCGCCGTCACCGGCCGATGACCTGGCCAACCCGATGCAGATCGACGGCGACGCCCAGTCCGGCACTGACGCTTTCAACATCGGCGCGGGCAAGGGCGGCGGCATGGCCGGGTCCGGCGGCGGTGGCCTGGGTACCGGCACTTACAAGCAATACCTGGCGGGCGTGTTTCAACGCTTGCTGCGCGACGACCCCGAGCTGCGCAAGAAGGCGTATGCGGTGCAGGCGGATTTATGGCTGAACGCCGAGGGGCAGGTGGTACGCGCCGAGCTGGTCAAGTCCAGCGGCGATGCCCAGACCGACGCCCAGGTGCTGGCGGCCGTGCGTGCGCCCCATGCCACACAGCGAGTGCCGGCGGCCGTGACCATGCCGGTGCGCCTGGCGCTCAAGGGCCGTCGCCCGGATTGATCGAACCCTTTCTCTACGGTTTTTTACAGGAGTTGCGTACACATGATTTCCCCCGTGAATCGACTGACCCTGGCGGTCGGCATGGTCATCGCGACCCTCGTCGGCACCGCGGCGGCAGCGCCGGTGGCGCCTTCGGAAAACGTCACCGTCAACCTGATCCGCCTGTTGGTGCAGCAAGGTGTGCTCACCCAGGACACCGCCAACGGCTTGATCGCCCAGGCCGAAAAAGAGGCCCAGCAGGCGCGCCAGGCCAATGCCGCGCCGGTGGTCGCCAGCGGCCCGCCCACTGCGCCTGGGGATGTGCGCGTGCAGTATGTGCCGCAGGCGGTGCGCGACCAGATCCGCGACCAAGTCAAGGCTGAGGTCATGGCCACCGCCAAGCAGGAAAACTGGGCGCAACCCAACACGTTCCCGGACTGGGTGTCCCGCGTGAGTTTCGATGGCGATATCCGCTTGCGTGACGAGTCGCGTTACTTCTCGGGGCGCAACGACGACACCATCACCGACTACGCCAAGCTCAACGACAACGGCCCGTATGACGTCAACCCCAGCTCCAATACGCGCTTCCCGCCGTTGCTCAATACCCGCGAGGACCGCTCCAACCTGTTCCGCCTGCGCGCACGCCTGGGCATGAAAGCGGTGATTTCGCCGGAGTGGACCGCGGGCATTCGCCTGGGCACGGGCTCGGACAACAACCCAGTGTCCACCACCCAGACCCTGGGCGGTGGCTTTGGCAAAAAAGACATCTGGCTCGATCAGGGGTACCTGAGCTGGAAAGCCGCCGACGGGGTGACGCTGACCGGCGGGCGGATCGGCAACCCGTTCTATTCCACCGACATGATGTATTCCAACGACCTCAACTTCGACGGTGTGGCGGCGATCTTCAATCACCGGCTCAACAACGAATGGGGCCTGTTCGGCACCCTCGGCGCGTTCCCGGTGGAGTACACCTCCGACACCGCCAGCAGCAACGGCATCGACAAGGAAAGCAGCGACACCAAGTGGCTGTTTGGCGGACAGATCGGCGCGGACTGGAAGATCAACCCCGCCAACACGCTCAAGCTCGCGGCGGCCTATTACCAGTTCCAGGACATCGAAGGCGAGCGCTCCAGCCCGTGCAGCCCATGGGCCGGTCAACCCGGCTGCGACACCGACGGCACGCGGGTGGCCTTTATGCAAAAGGGCAACAGCGTGTTCAACCTGCGCAATATCACGCCCAACCCGGCCACCCCCGGCACGACGCCGGAACCGCAATACGTCGGCTTGGCCTCCAAGTTCAACGTGCTGGACCTCAACGCGGTATGGGACAGCGAGTTGCCCAGCGACTTCAAGCTGCGCACCCAGGCCAACTTCATCCACAACCTGGCCTACGACAAGGGCGAGATGCTCAAGCGCAGCGAGGGCCAGATCGTCAACAACATCAACAGCAACGGCCAGTTTGAAAGTGGCGGCAATGCCTTGATGGTTTCGTTCACCCTCGGCAGCGCGCTGGAGATGCGCAAACGCGGCGACTGGAACCTGTTGGCCGGCTACAAGTACATCCAGCCCGACGCGTTGCCAGACGGGTTTAACGACTCCTCGTTCCACTTGGGCGGCACCAACGCCAAGGGCTATTTCATCGGCGCCAACTACGGCATCGAAAAGAACATCTACGCCAGCGCCCGTTGGTTGAGCGCCTCGGAAGTCTACGGCCAGCCGTTCGAAGTCGATGTGATGCAACTGGAACTCAACACGCGCTTCTGATGCGCAGGGAGATGCCCCATGAACACGCGAATCTGCGGGTTGTTATTGCTGCTGGTCGCCGGCGCGGCCTCGGCCGAAGGCATGGAGGAGCGCCTGCGCACGCAACTGCGCAGCACCACCCAGCAATTGCAGGCCCTGCAAAGCGAGCAAGCCCAGGCCAGTGCCGCGCGGCTGGCCGCCGAAAACCAGGCCAAGCAGGCCCAGGTGCAAATCCAGCAACTGACCGCCGAGCTGAATAAGGCGCGCGGCGTGGCCGAGCAACTGGCCGGCCAGCAACAGAGCCTGCACAGCCAGGCCCAGGCCCAAGTGGCGGCGAGTAACGAGCAGATCGGCAAGTTCAAGAAGGCTTATGACGAACTGCTGGTGCTGGCCAAGGGCAAGGAGGCCGAGCGTGCGCGCTTGCAGGCGCAATTGGCCGAACGTGACACACAAGTGCAGCAATGTTCAGTCAAGAATCAACAGATGTACGGCGTGGCCCGGCAGCTGCTGGCGGCCTACGAAAAAATCGACGTGGCCGAGGTAATGAGCATCCGCCAGCCCTTCGCCAGCAGCGCGCGGGTCAAGTTCGAAGAACTGGCCCAGGGCTTTGGCGACGATTTGTACAAGAGCCGTTTCGATGCGCCCCAGGCGGGCGCCCACCCCTGATCGACAAGGAAGCACCGAACATGAACGCATTGATCAATCACGTCACCGCCCAGAGCCTGACCGAATTGCTGCAAGAGGCCGGCTACCGGGTCAATCAGACCGACCAGAACGGCATCGTGCAATTGCTCAGCGCCAGCCAGGGCATCGGGTTTGCCGTGCGCTTCGGCAACCCGGCGACGGAGCAGGGCGCCTATGTGGATTTCACCTACAGCTGCGCTCTGCGGGTGCAGGGCCAGTTGCCTGAGGGCCTGGCCCAGGTGTGGAACGCTTCGCGCCGTTTCGCCCGGCTGTCGCTGCAAGGCGAGTTTTTGCTGATGGAAATGGACGTGGTGGTGGCGGGTGTCGCGGCCACTCACCTGCGCAGTCAGTTGGAATTGTGGGACCGCCTGTTGCAGGAGTTTATCGTCTACCTGCGCGAATACAGCCAGAACGCCGCGCAGCTGCAGGCGCAAAGCGCCGCTCCGGCGGTGGCTGAAGAGGAGGTGGCAACGCTGTGAAAAAGCCAACCCTGATGGTCGGCGCGGGTGCGCTGGCCCTGTTGGTGGTGGCCGTGGGGTTGAGCCTGCGCCCGGGCAGCGACCCGGTCGCCGCACAAGCCCCGGCGCCGGTGGCCAGCCCCAGCGTTGCGGGCCCGGCGGTGGCGCGTCTGGGCAACCAGCAGATCGACCCGCAAGAGCTGAAAAGTGTGCTGGCCAGCCTGCCCGCCGAAACCCGCGAGCAACTGCGCGGCAACCGCGGCGCGCTGGAAACCTGGATTCGCTCGCGCCTGGCGCAGAAGGCCGTGCTCGAACAGGCCGACGCCCAGGGCTGGCGGCAACGCCCGGAGGTCGAGCAACAGACTCGCGCCGCCACTGAGCAGATCGTGTTCCGCGATTACATGCTGTCGGTCAGTCAGGTGCCGGCCGATTACCCCAGCGCCGCCGAATTGCAGCAAGCCTATGACAGCGGCAAGGCGCAATGGGTGACGCCGCCGTTGTACCGCGTCAGTCAGATCTTCCTCAGCGTGAATGACCCGCAAAGCCTTGAGACGGTACGCCGCCAGGCCCAAGAGCTGAGCCGCAAGGCCCAGGCCGCACCGGCGGATTTCGCCGCCCTGGCCACGCAGTTTTCCCAGGACCCCGACACCGCCGCACGCGGTGGCGATTCGGGCTTGCAACCCTTGCAACAGCTGGTGCCTCAGGTGCGCGAGACGGTGGCGCGCCTCAAGGTCGGCGCGGTTTCGGACGCAGTGCAAAGCGCCGCCGGGTTCCATGTGCTCAAACTCACCGCCCAGCAACCGGCGCGCACCGCCACCCTCGACGAGGTGCGTGAACGCTTGACCCAAGCCCTGCGTGCCCAACGCCAGGAGCAGATCGCCAAGGCTTATCTGGAGGGCATGCTCAACACGGCGACCCTGAGCATCGACGGCGCCGAACTCAACAAAGTGCTGGAGTGACACGCGGCAAGCGGCATTGGATGCACCGACCCACAAGACAAGGAGTCTGCCATGGCATTACTGGAACCGTCCGGCCCACAGGGCACCGCCGCCTATCGCGTGCCCACCGAGTCGCGGCGCAATTGGCTGGCATTGGCCGATGAGATCGACCCGGAGGTGGCGCGCTATTTCCTCGTGAGCGCCCGTTGCGGCTGTTTTATGCAGGCAGCGCGCAGTTTGAACGTCAAGGCGACCCTGCTGCGCAAACGCCTGGCGCAACTGGAAGAACAGCTGCGCCGTGGGCTGTTCAGCTACCACGGCAACGGCCTGGTGCTCAGCCGCGACGGTCAGCACTTGCAGGCGCAACTGCTCGCCCTGGCCGATGAGCGGCGTTTACCGGTGGTGGAGCAGCCGCTGATTCGCCTGGCGGTGGCCGCGCCGATCCTGCATGACATCCTCGGGCGCGACCTGATCGCCTTGCTGCGACGCAACGCCAGCGTGCGCCTGGAGATCATCGCCCTCGACAGCCATCTATCCCTGCACGCCGTGGAGGCAGACGTGGTGCTGTGGCTGGCTGACAGGGACGAGCGTGCATCCGGCCCGAGTTTTGCCACCCACGCGCCCCAGGCCCTGGCGCGCCTGCGCTACCTGCCGCATATCGCCAAACGTTATTCACGCCTGACCACCCGCCCGGACAGTGTGGAAGACCTGGACGACTACATGCTGGTGCAATGGCAGCCCGATGCCCAGGTCGATGCGCTGCAACCGTGGAACCAACTGGTGCAGCAACGGCTGGCCGCCATGGTGCAGGTGCACGCTTATGCGCTGATGCTGGAGATGATCCGCTGCGGCGCCTGCATCGGTCTGTTGCCGCAGTATATGAGCAGTGTCGACCGCGGCCTGGTGGCCCTGCCGGGGTTACTGGCCGACAGCATGCAGCGCCAGGTCTGGCTGGCGGTGAATGCGCAGGTGCGCCACCCCGAAGCGGTGCAGATGATCGTCGAGCTGATCGTCGGAACATTCGAGGGGCGGCGCGACTGGTTTGACTAGTGCCATCGGGCAGCCGTCGTTGCGTCCTGGCGGCAACTGCGCCAGGCTTGCCGGTCTTGACTGCTGCGTTGGAGCCGCCTGCGATGCGCGCCACCCGTTTGACCCTGATCTGCCATGCCGTCACCCCCCACCAAAAGCAGGGGCGCTTTGCCGATGACGAGTCGGTGCTTATGGATTGGCAAAGCGCGGCGTTATCCCTGGCCGACCAATACGGCCCCAATTCGCAACTGTTGAGTGGGCCGGAGGCGCGTACCCGGCAGACGGCGGGGTTGTTCGGCGCGGCGGTGCAGATCCACCAGGCCCTGGGCGATCTCGATCTGGGGCATTGGAAGGGCCGGGATATTGGCCGGATCGAGCCGGCCCAGTTGAGTACCTGGCACACCGACAGCGCCACTGCGCCCCATGCTGGCGAGTCGGTCGACCAGCTGCGCGCGCGGGTGGCGCTGTGGCTGAAGTCCCTTGAAGGGCAGCCGGGCCATGTGGTGGCCGTCACCCATCCGTTTGTGATTCGTGCCGCGCTGCTATCGGTTATGGCGTTGCCGATGTCGATGTTCTACCGCATCGATGTCGAGCCACTGTCGGCCACCGAGCTGCGCTTCAATGAGGTGTGGCGCCTGCGTCTGGAAACTCACGCCCAAGCCATGAACATGGCAAAATCCACGCCCCGCACTGAGAGCACCCCATGAAACGCATCCTGATCATCGGCATTGGCGCCGGCAACCCTGACTACATCACGATGCAGGCCGTGAAGGCGCTGAATCGCACCGACGTGTTTTTCCTGATGGACAAAGGTCAGAGCAAAGACAAGTTGATCGACCTGCGCCGCGAGATCTGCGAGACCTACATCACCGAACCCGGCTACCGCTTTGTCGAGGCCGACTGCCCCGAGCGCGTGCGCGGCGATATCGACTACACCACCGCCGTGCAAGACCTCAACCGCGACAAGCAAGCCACCTTCGAGCGCATGATCAACGAGGAAATGGCTGATGGCGAAGTCGGTGCGTTCCTGGCCTGGGGCGACCCGGCGCTGTACGACAGCACCATCCGCATCCTGCAGGCGATCCTGGCCAGTGGCCGATGCGTGTTCGAGTTCGAAGTAATCCCCGGCATCACCAGCGTGCAGGCCCTGGCGGCCCAGCATAAGGTGGCGTTGAACCGCATCGGCAAGTCCGTGGAGATCACCACCGGGCGACGCCTGGCGGCGGGGCAGGCCAGCGATGCCGATACCCTGGTGGTGATGCTCGACGCCGAAGACTCCTACCGCACCGTTGCCGATCAAGACCTGGACATCTACTGGGGCGCCTACCTGGGCACGCCGGATGAAATCCTCATCAGCGGCAAAGTGGCTGACGTGGCCGAAGATATCCAACGGGTGCGCAAGGCCGCGCGCCAAGCCAATGGCTGGATCATGGACACCTATTTGCTGCGCAAACCCTGAGGTAACGCCCGATGTTCAAACTCTTCGCCCTGGCGCTGGCCATGATGGCCGGCGGCGCCCATGCCGACACCGAGCTGCACACTGACTTGCCCCTGGCCTACCTGGAACAGACCCAGAGCGAGGCGCGCAACCAGCCGCTGGTGATTTTCCTGCACGGTTTCGGTAGCGACGAGCGAGATCTGTTCGGCATCAAAGACGCGCTGCCGTCGACCTGGACTTACCTGTCGGCACGCGCCCCAATGCCGGTGGCGCCCAGCGGTTATCGCTGGTTCACCAAGACCCCGGGCGATGGCGAATACGACGGCGAGACCGCCGACCTGCAGCGCAGTGCCGCGCTGATCCAGGACTTCGTGGGCCAGGCCACCGCCAAATACCACACCCGCAGCGATCGGGTGTTCCTGATTGGGTTCAGCCAGGGCGCGATCATGGCGTATGAAGTGGCGTTGCGTGATCCGCAGCGGGTGCGTGGCATCGCGGCGTTGAGCGGCAGCGTTCTGCCCGTGCTCAAGGCTGAGCTCAAGCCCGATCCGCGCTTGAATGAACTGGCGATCTTTATTGGCCACGGCACCTTGGATCAGACGCTGCCCTACGCATCGGCGACGCGGGCGGACGAGGTGTTGAGGGGGCTGGGTCTTAAACCGACGTTTCATGGGTATCCGGGGATGCCGCATACCATCAGCGAGGCGGAAGTGCAGGACGTGAAGCTGTGGTTGGAAGACAGCCTGAAGTAATGCCTGAGCTAACTTTTGGGGCGCACTTCACACCGCCATCGGGGGCAAGCCCCCTCCTACAGTAGATCGCGAATGTGGGAGGGGGCTTGCCCCCGATGGGGCGATACTCATCTTCTGCACCGCTAGCAAGTCGGGTTTATTTGCCGCCGGTGATCTGCTTGACCAGTGCCGCATGACCCTTCGCGTCGTCGGCCCGAGAAATGGCTTGGATCACCAGCAGATGGTTGCCCGAACCGCCAAGGAACGTGGAGTTGAGCGTCTTGCCGCCGCCCTGGGTGGCAGTGCTGTCCACCTGGCGCAGGCCGAGGCCCTTGAAGGTGAGTTTTTTCTCGCTCAGTTTCTTGAAGTCGGGCAGGGCGGCGCTCTGGTCCTTGACGAAGCCGGCCACGGCGCCATCGAGGAACTGCGGGTCGTTGTCCTGGATGTCGATAGCGTCGTTGCGTACGGTTTCGGCGACGATCACCACACTTTTCGTGGTCTGGTTGGCGTACATCGTGCCTTGGGTGACACCGCTGCCGTCCTGGGCCTTGTCCGGCGGCAGGGTGTCGGCGGCATAGGCCTTGGGCAGCGTGAAGCTGAACTTACCGCCCAGGGTGGTGATGGTTTGCGTGGTCGGTTTGGCGGCGGCGAATACGCTGCCGGCGGTAAGCGCAAGGGCCAGCAGGACGGCGGTCTTGGTGAAAGTGGCCATGAAGCGCTCCAGGGATAAACGAAATTGCGGCGTATTCTGTCAGAAATTTCGCAAGATCGTTTATCCCGCACCTCACACCTTGTCGGACTCTTCTTCAAGTCGGTCCATTTCAAACAGCCGCGCCAGCTCTGCCCGGGCTTCCTGGGCGGTCTGCATGACTTTGGCGGCGTCGTCGTACACCGCGTGTTGGGCGGCGAGCACTTGCTGGTCGTGGTTCTTGAAGCGCGCGATGCGCGCATCGGCCTGGGCCTGGCTGAGCCCCAGGCCGACCAGGGCGCGGCGGCTCATTTCCAGGCTGGAGTAGAAGGTCTCGCGCACCGGTGAGGCGTCCAGGTCCACCAAGCGATGGACGTGCTGGCGGTTACGGGCACGGGCGATGATTTTCATGTGCGGGTAGAGGTTGCGTACCAGCTCGGCGGTCTTGATGTTGATCTCCGGGTCGTCCATGGCGATCACGAAGAACTCCGCCTGGTCGACCTTGGCCGCGTGCAGGATCTCGGGGCGCTGCGGATCGCCGTAGAACACCGGCATGCCGCCAAAGCTGCGGGTCAATTCGATGGTTTCCACCGAGGTGTCGAGGGCAATAAAGGAGATGTTCTGCGCGCGCAGGATCCGCGCCACGATCTGGCCCATACGACCCATGCCGGCGATGACCACACGCGGCGCGTCGCTTTCGATGGCGCGGTATTCCTCGGGCACTTCCACCGGTTTGACCTTGGGCCTGAACAGCTTTGGGCACACCAGCAACAGCAGCGGCGTGACGGCCATGGACAGGGTGATGGTCAGCACCAGCACGTCGTAGAGGTGCGGCTCGAACAGGCCCTGGTCGCGGCCGATCTTGAACACCACGAAGGCGAACTCACCGCCGGCCGCCAGCACCACGCCCAGGCGCAGGGCGCTTTCGCGATTGAGATCGCCCACCAGACGGCCGACCGCGTACAGCAACGGCAACTTCAGACCGATGAGCAGCAGGGTCAGCCCGATCACGATCAGCGGCGAGCTGAGCAGCAGACTGAGGTTGGCGCCCATGCCCACGCTGATAAAGAACAGCCCCAGCAGCAGGCCCTTGAACGGTTCGATCTGCGCTTCCAGTTCGTGGCGGTACTCCGAATCCGCCAGCAGCAGGCCAGCGAGGAAGGCGCCGAGGGCCATGGACACACCCGCCAGTTCCATCAGCCACGCCGTGCCGATCACCACCAGCAGTGCGGTGGCGGTGGACACTTCGCGCAAGCCGGTCTTGGCGACGATACGAAACACAGGGCGCAACAGGTAGCGTCCGCCGACGATTACCACGGCGATGCTGCCGAGGATCTGCAACACATGCTGCAGGCCCTGGGCTTCAGTGGTGGGGTGATCGCTGCCGGCCAGCAGCGGCACCATGGCAATCAGCGGGATCGCGGCGATGTCCTGGAACAGCAGGATCGCGAAGGCCAGACGACCATGGGGCTGGTTCAGCTCCTTGCGTTCGGCCAGGCTTTGCAGGCCAAACGCCGTGGACGACAGCGCCAGGCCAAGGCCCAGCACGATGGCGCTGTTCCATGTCTGGCCAAATAGCCACAGTGCCACCACGCCCATCACCAGACCGGTCAACAGCACTTGGGCCAGGCCGACGCCGAACACCGCCTTGCGCATCACCCATAAGCGCTTGGGCGACAGTTCCAGGCCAATGATAAACAGCAGCAGCACCACCCCCAGTTCCGAAAACTGCGCCACGCTTTGCGGGTTGCCGATCAGACCCAGCACCGACGGGCCGATGATCACCCCGGCGAACAGATAGCCCAGCACCGCGCCCAATTGCAGGCGTTTGGCCAGGGGCACGGTGAGCACAGCCGCGAGCAGAAACACCACGGCTGCTTGTAACAGGTTGCCTTCATGGGGCATTGCGAACTCCAAAATCTTCAAAACCAATCAACAGGCGGGTATTAGAGCGCTTTTTACAGGATGAGAATTGTGTTTTTGCTGCGTAGCAGGTGGCGACCTTCCCGGATGGGCAGGGGAAAATCGATAACTTCGCCAGTTGGGCGTTTTGCCATCGCCTGAGCCTGTCTCGGGCTTATGCATGGAGGCCGAGCATTAGAAACGGCCACGCCGGTCAGGATTCACCTTGCCGTCACTCACAGTTTGTTACTATCGCCGTCCCTCGTTACCCGGAGTCTTTACCCCATGCAGCACCAGTGGGATGACATGCACCGCACCCGCAAGCCCACGTTTCTGCTGTGCGGCGAACCCCAGGGCGAGGTGCTCAATCTCTACGTGCATGGGTATTCGGCATTCTTCAACCGGCAGCAGTTGGGCAATTTCACGCAACAACTGGCCGGCATCGAAGGCTCGACCAACCTGATGCTGTTCTGGCCAGCGGGACATTTTCTGGAGAACCTGTTCGCGCCGTTCAAGGACGTGATCACGGCCATGCTCGGCGGCGGTAGCCTGGGCGCGGCGACAGTGGGGGTAGGCAAGGCCATTGCCTATTTCCTCGATCACTACAAGAGCGTTGAGGCGCGGGTCGATGAAGTGGCCAAGAGTTTGCTGCCTGAATTGGCCAGCTACCTGCAGCAAGCGTCGTTGCCGGTGCAGCGTATCAACCTGATCGGGCATTCCCTGGGCGCGCGGATTCTGGTCAAGAGCCTGCTGGCCAACCCGGACACCGCTCGCGAGTTGCCGCTGGACAACCTGCTGCTGATGGGCGGGGCGATCTGCACGTCAAGCCCGTGGGATGAGGTGTCGGCGCTGCTGAAAGGGCGGGTGATCAACTGCCATTCCAGCAAGGACTGGGCCCTGGCCATCAAGCCGGACACCGAGCGTTGTATCGGCCGCTATCCGATCCCGGTCACCCCTGCGCTTAAAGCCAAGGTCTGCAATGTGCACCTGGCCACCTTCGATCACGCGGCTTATTGGCCGCAATTGCGAACAGTGGTGCAGTACACCGACCTGCTGCACGAGCGGCGCGGCATGATCCGTTCAGACCAGCGCAGCAGCGAAGTGCGCTTTGCGGAGGAGGACGCGGATCTGTATACGGCCCTGGTGCAAGGGCGGCCGGAGGAGTTGAAGTTTCTGGCCGAGCTGCTGGCGCAAAAACGCAGTGCCTCGATCGACGCCACGGTGCGTGACCCGCTCAAGTTGACCATCGCCTTGCAACGCATGGGCGGTGACAGCTTTATGAACCTTGCCCGTGGCCATGGCGTGAGCTATCGGCAAATTGCCGACGATGTGGCGCAGCGCGTGGGCATCACATTCGACGCGCCACTCGAAACCCTGGCGTTGGCTGACCTTGAGGCCCGGATCGCGGAAAAACTGATCGCGCAGTACAAAGACAAACTCAGCAACGCCGACCGGCTGGTGTTCGATGCGGAACTCAAGGTGGCCGCGCAGAAAGAGCAGGGCGTCTTCAGTCGTTTCGACAAGGGGCGTTCGGCCACCGCAGCATTGAGCGGCACCGCCCTGGCCGGGTTGACCGGTTTTATCCTGCGGCGTGGGGCGGCCACGGCTATTCCGGTGGTGGGCCAGGCGTTGGCCGCCGCGATGCTGCTGGTAACGGGTGTGCGGGCGTTTTCCGGCCCGGCGTATTCGGTCACCACCCTGGCGGTGCTGGTGATCGGCGCGATTCGCCAGCGCATGGAGCGCGAAGCGCTGAATCAGGAGCTGGACCTGGTGGTGCAGGTGGTGGAAGCGTATGACCTGCCTCGGGAGACGGTGATGCGCACGGTCGCGTCCGACTGATAAGCTGCACGCTTGTCGAGTGTGTTTGCCTGGGATACCGCGTGAAATTCAGCCTGCCAAAAATCGCTACCGCCCCTTTTTGCCCGCCGGAAGTGGCCGGCTCCGTTATCGTTGATCCCAAGGCGTCGTTTTTCAAGCGCGCCCTGATGTTCGCCGGCCCTGGGCTATTGATCTCCATCGGGTATATGGACCCAGGCAACTGGGCCACGGCCATCGAGGCGGGTTCGCGTTACGGCTACAGCCTGTTGTTCGTGGTGTTGCTGGCCAGCCTGGCGGGCATGGCGGTGCAGTGCCTGTGCTCGCGGTTGGGCATCGCCACCGGCAAAGACCTTGCGCAACTGTGCCGCGAACGCTACAGCCGACGCTCGGCGCGCACCCAGTGGGTGCTGGCGGAAATCTCCATCATCGCCACCGACCTGGCCGAAGTGCTTGGCTGCGCCCTGGCGTTTCATTTGCTGCTGGGGGTGTCGCTAACCACCGGCATTGTCATTACCGCATTCGACACCTTGTTGGTCCTGGCCCTGCAAAACCGTGGTTTCCGTCGCCTGGAAGCGATCATGCTGGCGTTGGTGGCGACCATTGGCGTGTGTTTCTTCGTCGAGCTGGTGTTGATCAAACCCCATTGGCCCGAGGTGTTCAGCGGCTTCGTGCCGTCATTGTCAGCGATCAGCGATGCAGCGCCGCTGTACTTGGCCATCGGCATCCTGGGCGCCACGGTGATGCCCCATAACCTTTATCTGCACAGTTCCGTGGTGCAAACCCGCCTGATCGGCAAGGACCTCGCCAGCAAACAGGACGCGGTGAAGCTGGCGCGCATCGACACCATCGGCTCCCTGGCCCTGGCCCTGCTGGTGAACGGCGCGATCCTGGTGTTGGCCGCCGCCGCGTTTCACCAGACCGGCCACACCGATGTGGTGGAAATCCAGGACGCCTATCACCTGCTCGACCCTCTGGTCGGCGGCGCCTTCGCCAGTATCCTGTTCGGCATCGCCTTGCTGGCGTCCGGACAAAGTTCGACCTTTACCGGCACCATCGCCGGGCAGGTGATCATGGAGGGCTACCTCAACCTGCGCATTCCCTGCTGGCAACGCCGCCTGATCACCCGTGGGCTGGCGCTGATCCCGGCGTTTGTCGGGGTGTGGCTGATGGGCGATGAGGCGATCGGCAAACTGCTGGTGCTCAGCCAGGTGGTGCTTAGCCTGCAATTGCCGTTTGCGCTGTACCCGTTGATTCGCATGACCGGTGACAAACAACTGATGGGGCCCTTTGTGAATCGGCTACCCACGCGTTTGCTGGCGTGGCTGCTGTTCGCACTGATCAGTGGCGCGAATGCGTGGTTGATTGGGCAGTGGTTGTTCTGAATCCAGGCATCGTCACACCAGGATCACCCATGCTGTGTATTGAGTCAGGCGCAGGTCGGCAGTCAACAGTTTGATCGGCTCATTCATAGCGGTTGCGACGATCAGGCGATCGAACGGGTCCTTGTGGTGATGGTCGAGATTTTTTACCGCGATGGCGTGCTCTGAGGTGATGGGCAGTTCCAGGAAGCCACTTTCCAGGCAGTATTCACGCATTTCTTCCAGGTCCACATCGAGTTTTCCCAGGCCGACCTTGATCGCCATTTCCCAGAATGTCGCAGCGCTGATGTAAATCTCTGTGGCACTTTCGATCAGTTTTCGGGCCTTGTGGGATAACTTCGGGTGGTCGCACAAGGCCCAGAGCAGGATATGAGTGTCCAACAACACTCTCATGGAAGGCTGCCCTCAAGCGCAGATAGCAACTCATCTGGCAGTGGATCATCGAAGTCATCGGGGATCTCCAGCTTTCCTTTCATGGCGCCAATCCGCCGACGTTGCGCGTCCTTTGGCCAGCTATAGCCAAAACCCTGTGAACTATCGGAAACGGACCCAGCATTTACCGCAGCGGCCCGCTCAGTGCGTGAGTGTTTTTTATAGGTCAAGCCCATGGCGCCTCTCCTGAAAAGATGTCGCCAAAGTCTGCCGTAACCCGTACTTGCCCTTAAATAGTGGCCCGTGAAATCAGAACGAGCCTACTTTTTTCCATCAGAAAAATCCTCAACAGTCGCACGCCTCGTCATAGGTACCGGTCACCTGTCCCAATACGGCACTGCGCCAAAACACTCCACAAAGTAATCGATCACCGTACGCACCTTCAGCGACAGGCGCCGGCTGCCCGGCCACAACGCGGCGATCTGTTGCGGTTCGAGGGTGGTTGCCACTTCGTAGTCGGTCAGTACCGCCTGCAAGGTCCCGGCACGCAGGCTGTCGCCAATCAACCAGGAGGGGAACACCACCAGCCCCAGGCCCTGTTCGGCGGCGTGGGTGAGGGTGTCGGCGTGGTTGCCGGTGATGGGGCCTTTGACGCTGTACGGCGTCCAGTCGCCCTGGGCGCGGCGAAAGAACCAGCGTTGCTGGCCGGTGACGCCTTTGTAGGCCAGGCACTGGTGCTGGACCAGTTCGTCGGGATGACTGGGCGTGCCGTGCCGGGCCAGATACGCGGGGCTGGCGGCGATGCGAAAGCGCTGCGGCGCGAAAATACGCGCCTGCATGCTGGAGTCGTTGAGCACGCCGATACGAAACAGCAGGTCGGTACCGTCCTGCAAGGGGTCGACGTAGGTGTCGGTTTGCTGGATATCCAGTTGCAGCTTCGGATAGCGCCGGCATAACTCGCCCAGCCATGGCGAGAGGTGGCGCTGGCCGAAGACCATCGGCGCGTTGATGCGCACCAGGCCGCTGGGTTCGCGCTCCTGCTCCTGCAGGGCTTGCCCGGCGGCTTCCAATTGCTCCAGCACCAGGCGCGCATGCCGCCCGAGCAGGCGCCCGGCCTCGGTGGGGCTGACCGCGCGGGTGTGGCGATACAGCAACTGTTGCCCGAGGGCCTGCTCCATTAATTGGATCTGCCGCGATATCGAAGAGGGCGCCAGGCCCTCGCGACGCGCCACTTCGGAAAAACTGCCGTGGTCCAGCACCGCGACAAATAGGCGCAACGCCTTGAAACTCAGCTCATTCAAACCCTGCATGGTGGCTCCGTGCTGTGCGTTTTGCGCAAAGGTGTTGTCCGCATACTCCCATTTATCGCACAGCGCGGCCACCGGATAATCCCCGCCATCTTTTCAATCTTGAAACGCGGGTGATGTATGCAGGCAAGTTCCATCGAAGACGCGGCCCAGGCCAGGCCGAAAAGAAATTTATTGCGCTTGCTGCTGTTGCCGCTGGTGATCCTGGCCGGCATGGGCTTATCGGTGGAAGCCGGTTTGCTGGGGCCGTTGGGCGAGCAGGTGGGGCATTTGTGGGCGACCTTAAGCATTTTCGGCGTGGGTGCGGCGATTCTGTTTTTGCTGCTGTTGTTCAGTGGCCCGCAAAAAGGCCCGGCGCTCACCGAACTGCCGCGCTGGCAGTTGATCGGCGGCTTCCTCGGGCCGATGTACGTAGTGGTGTTGACCCTGGCCACGCCGCACATCGGCATTGCAATGACGATGATCGCGATCCTCTCGGGGCAGGTGGGCAAGAGCGTGCTGATTGACCATTTCGGCTGGTTCGGCACGGCGCGCAAGCGGGTTAATGGCGAGCGCTGGATCGCGCTGGCGTTGATCGTGGCGGCACTTGTTTTGATTGCACGAGGGTAAGGCGATGAATCTGATTTTTTTACTGATATTGGTGATTGCCGCCGGCGCGGTCCTCAGCGTGCAGGCGGCGATTAATGGCCGCCTGGGGCAGACAGTCGGCGTGCTGCGCAGCAGCCTGTTGACCTTCGCGGTCGGTGCATTGACCACGGCGCTGTTGATTTTCTTCTTTGAGCCGGCCCAGGCCGTAAGCCTGCTGGACGTGCCGAAGTGGCAATTGACCGGGGCGTTGTTCGGCGTGGTGTACATGATGGTCATGGTGGGCGCGGTGCCGGTGGTCGGCACGGCGGTGGCCACCGTGGCGGTGATCGTCGGGCAATTGGGCATGGGCATGCTGATCGACAATTTCGGCTGGCTGGGCAACCCGGCCATCGAACTGTCCGGCAGCCGTCTCGTCGCCATGGCCTGTCTGGCCTTGGCGCTGGTGTTCATGTACCGCAGCAATACGCGCACCGACTGATGGTTGGAACGATCCGCGCAGGCTGGCAGTCAGTGCTTATGGTGCCGGCGCTCGCCGCACCGTGACGACCATGAACGAGGAGTCTGACCATGCCAGATCAAACCTGTGCCTGCCCACACTGCAAATGTGTGCTGGGCGTCGATGCGGTAATGAAGGACGGTAAGGGTTATTGCTGCCAGGGCTGTGCCGAGCACCATGCCCACGGTGAACCTTGTGCTTCGGCCACGGGGTGTGAGTGCGCCAAATCGGCGAAAACCTGAAGGCGCCGTAAGTTCGGTGATGGTGGCGAGCAGCCTTGCTCGCCACGCAGGCCTCCAGGCGTTACTGGGTCTCCAGCTCCAACCGCAGGCTATGGTCGGCCAGGCGCTGACGGTCTTTGACCACGGCGCTGGTGCGTCGACCCTCCAGTGCGAACACCACGGTCTGCGCGTCTTGAAGATCTTCAGGTAAAGGCTGGAACACGTCGAGTACCAGCCAATCGGGTGTGTGCTGAAGGCTGACCTGACATTCGGCATGTTTGGCCAGCGGACCGAACAGGGTGTCTTGGGTGTAATCGATCCGCGCCTTGCCGTTGACTCTTTGCGGTAAAACCATGGGGTTATCTCCTTGTTCACGCCTGGGCGCGCGCGTCCGAGCGGCGCCATTGCACATTCTGGATGCCGTATTTCTCAGCCTGGGCCGGGCTGGTTTTTTTCACCTGTTCCCGCGCGAAGCGGCCAATACGGCCGACGCCCGCGTCACAACTGGCCCAATGCCAGGCTTCCAGCATGTCGAGTTTTTCCAGGCGGATAATGAATGACTTGGCTTCGCCATGAAGGGTGTAGTCGATCACAAACAGTTTTGCGTTATTCATGGGGCCATCGTCCCTGGTGGTGTAAGCAAGTGATCCTGGGGCGCGCTAAAAATTCACTCGGACTGTCGAGCGGTGCTGTTTACCATGGCGGCTCATTCGCCACCGACTGACCGACCATGGCCCTGGCCTCGCCCCCCGACCTCACCGATCACGCCGTTCCCGTGCAGCCGTTGGCGCGCACTTACCCGCGCGGCCTGTACATCGAACCGCACCGCCATGATTGGGGCCAGTTGCTCTACGCCATGAGCGGCGTGATGTGGGTGGAAACCCCGCGCGAAGCCCTGGTGGTGCCGCCCCAGCGTGCGGTCTGGCTGCCACCGGGGGTGGAACACGGGATTCGCGTGGTGTCGGATTTGCAGATGCGCAACATCTACCTGCGCCCTGCGTTGGCGGCGACGCTGGATGCCGAGGTACAGGTGATTGAGGTCGCAGGGCTGCTGCGCGAGCTGATCGTCACGCTGGTGGAGCAGGGTGACAGCGGCGATGGCGCCTACTACGACGCGGTGGTGGGCCTGGCCCTGCTGGAACTGCACCGCGCGCGGCGTTCGTCGATCCGCATCGCCATGCCGGTAGGCGCCGACCGCCGCCTGATCAACGCGTGCCAGGCGGTTATGGCGGCTCCGTCCCTGGCGATTGCGTTCGAGCAGCATGCCGAAGCGGCGGGTGCCAGCGTGCGTACCCTGGCGCGGTTGTTCCAGACTCACTTGGGTATGGGCTTCGCCGAGTGGCGACGTCAGGTGCAATTGGCCACGGCGGTGGCAGCGCTGATCCAGGGGCAGTCGGTGAGTGGCATCGCCCGCGCGCTGGGCTATTCGCCGAGCAGTTTCAGCGACATGTTCCGTCGCGAGCTGGGAGTGGCGCCGTCGCAGTACTGCAGTTGAAGAGTTGGCCGAAATCCTGAAGCAGTTGGCCGATACCGGCGCGGCGCGCTGCCTAGACTGGCGGCTTCAACTGACACGGCGTAATCCCCATGGACTATCTGATTTCCCTTGCCATCGGCCTGCTGGTGGGCGTGCTCTACGGCGCCCTGGATTTCCGCTCGCCCGCACCGCCGGCCATCGCCCTGGTGGGCCTGCTGGGCATGCTGCTGGGCGAAAAGCTCTGGCCCATGGGCCGGCATCTGGTCAGCGGCTGGTTGTCCTGAAGCCTTTTCTTCTGCTGGAGAGTGAACATGAACGCATTGCAATTTTCCGCCACCGGCGACCTCGCCGCGCTGCGCCTGGTTGACATCCCCACGCCGGTTCCGGCCGCGGGTGACGTGCTGGTGCAGATCAAAGCCGCCGGCCTAAACCCCAGCGACGTCAAAAACGTGCTCGGGCGTTTCCCCTACACCACTCTGCCACGCATCCCTGGCCGCGACTTTGCCGGCGTGGTGGTGCAGGGCCCCCAGGCGCTGCTCGGCCAGGAAGTGTGGGGCACCGGCCGGGACCTGGGGTTCTTTGCCGACGGCTCCCACGCCCAGTATCTGACCGTGTCGGCTCAAGGCGTGGCGCGTAAACCGGCGCAGTTGAGCTTTGCCCAGGCCGCCAGCCTCGGCGTGCCGTACACCACCGCGTGGGATGCGTTGGAGCGCAGCGGTGTCGGCAGCGGCACACGGTTGCTGGTGATCGGTGCCAATGGCGCCGTGGGCCGCGCGGCCCTGGCCTTGGGGAAGATTCGTGGGGCCCAGGTACTGGCGGCGGTGCGCCGTGCGGATCAAGTCGAGACGTTGCAGGCCGAGGGGTACACCGCGATTGCCCTGGGCGAGCCTGATGCGCTGGGTGCCCAGGTGCATGGGGTGTTCGAGGGCGGCGCTGAGGTGATCTTCGACACTACCGGTTTCTGGCTGCCGGCGGCGGTAGCGGGTCTGGCCCCGTTCGGGCGCATCGCGATCATCGCCGCGCCTGCGGACGGTCATGTGCAGCTACCGGCCCTGGCCCTGTATCGCAAGGGCGGCTCGGTGGTGGGCATCAATTCATTGCTCTACAACTGCGAACAATGTGCGGTGATGCTCGCGCAATTCGTGCGCTTCTTCGATGAAGGTACGTTGCCGCTGCCGACGGGCCTGCGCGAGGTGGCGCTGGCCGATGGGGTGGCCTGTTATGACGCGGTGAACCGGGGCAGCGCGGATAAATTCATTCTGCTGCCGTGAGAGGGCCAGGGCGCTTGCCTGCTAGAGCAAGCGCCCCTCGCGCAGGGCCATCCGCTCAGGCGTCTGGCACCCCTTTTTCCCACGCCGACCAGTTGTTCAAAATCGCCTGCACCAGCGGGTTACCGGCGCGGTACAGGTTCTCCAGCGCCGGCACGAAGCCGCCCTGGTCGGCGTACTTGAGCAGGTTATCCACCTCGCTGTAGCCGGGGTAGGGGCGGTCGAAGTCCGAGCCGGCGCGCACTACCGCCAGGCGCTGGATGTCTACCCGGCCCTCGCGGCTGGCGCGCAGCAGGGCTTCGTAGGTGGAGTTGTCTTCCTGCTGGGTGGTGCAGTACTCGCCTTTGTTGTCGGTCAGCAGCTTGGTCCAGACCTCGGCGCGTTCGCTCAGCCGCGTGCCGGAGAACCAGGTGTTGCCGGCCAGGGTGTCACAGCGAGTGACCTGCGGCGGCTGGTTGGCCGGGGCGGCGGGGTAGTGTTTGCGCCAGGCGGCCGACTCTTTGCTTTCACTCAGTTCGACCTTATGGGACAAGGCAAACGCCTTGGCCTGCAACGCCGGGTTTAGCTCGAATACTTCGGTCTTGTAGTCCAGCGGTGGCTTTTCGTTGGGGCCTTTGGTGTTGATACCCAGGTAACCGGTCGGCCAATCCTTGGGTGCATCCCGTGAATCCAACTCCCATTGAGTGCCGAATTCCACCAGGTAATGGGCCCACGCGGCGGTGCCGAGGGTGCCGTGCTTGGGGCTGATACCGGCGATACCGGCGACCAGGAAGTAGCTCTGGCGCAGGTCGAACTGCGGCGACAACGCCAGGGCCAGGGTGGACGCGGCGGCGTTGGTCTGACCCATGCCGGTGACCAGCAGGCACACATCCTGGGTGTTGCAGCGGATCACTGGATATTCGGCCGACAGACCCGGCACGCGCACTTCCTGCTTGAGCGCCAGACGGTCGATCCAGGTTTGCGCCTCGGGGGCGAACATGGTGATCAGCATCACTTTGGGCTTGATCGGCGCCTGTGCCAGCGCCACAGGGGCCAGCAAGGCGAGGCCGATGGCGATTGAGAGGCGGTTGAATACATTCATCGAGTGCTCCTTAGATCAGAATTGGTAGCCCACACCGGCGTAATAACCCCAGCCGTCGGAACGCGCGCGGAAGTTGCCTTCGCCGAAATTCAACTCGCTGCCGTCCTCCCAGTTGCCGCCGTTGTGAAAGTAGCGGCCGACCAGGGTGAAGCGCAGGTGCGTGAACGAATACAGCAGCACGTTGGTCGCCACCAAGGCGTTGGCGGTGCGCGCCGGGTTGTCCTTGTGCAGGTCCGAGCCGAAATCGTAGTTGGTGAAGCCGATGTAGGTCAGCGAGGCGCCGTTGTCGAACTTGCCGATGGGCACGATGTACTTCATCTGCGCGCGGTAGCCGTCCCACGAATACTCGTTGCTGGCCCCGTAGTTTTCCCACTGGTAGCGCCCGTAGAAGTTGGCCGACAGGTTGACCCGCGAGTGGGTCTCGATGTCGGTGCCCAGCCCGCTGTACAGCGTATTGGCGCGGTTTTCCTTGTTGCTGCCGTGGTCGTAGATCCAGTCGAACGCCACGTACCATTCCTTGAACGGGCCGACGGCCAGGCTGCGGCCGGCCAGGTAGTCGATGGAGATTCGCGGTTCGTGCTCCATGAACACCGGCGAGCCATGGTCCCACACGCCTTTGTCATTACTGTTACCGATGGTGAGGATCTTGGGCACATCGATATAGCCATACAGCTCGAACGGGCCTTTGCGGCCGAAATACTCGTATTCCAGGTAGATGTCATCGGTGGGCTTGGGGCCGAAGCTGATGTCTTTACTGCCGATCAGCGTGAGGTCCTGGTTGAACCAGTCCGACAGGTACACGCCTTGTTTCGCCGGGCTGGCTTCGGGGGCCAGGGTTTCGCCCTGTGCTGAGTCATCGGTGGGCTTGGACTGCGCCAAAATGGGTGCGCTGAGTAGTCCCGTAACGGCGGCCAGTAGCACAGAAACAGCCAATGGAGCGGGGAGCCGAGAGGTGCGATGCATTGAAAATCCCTGTTCTTGCGCGGTTTGAACCCGATTCTTCGGGCAGATCGGAACTTGTCTGGCAAGTTCTTAGCGCAAACGTTTGCACAGGCTGTACCAACTTTGGTTAGCGCACTGAAATAACTGGGAAATTCGGTTAATAGTCGACCTGTTGATCAACATTGGCTGGGTGTCATTTTTTGCTGCTGTCGAACAGGTGCACGGCGGTGTCGCGCCGATAGTCGCTGGGGGTTTGCTGCATCTCGATGCGAAAGTGCCGGTTGAAATTGGATAGGTTGGCGTAGCCCACTTCAAAGCAGATATCCGCCACCGACATCTCGCTTTGCAGCAGCAAGCGGCAGGCGCGCTGCACGCGAAATTTGCGCATCAGGTCGATAAAACCATGGCCGGTGTTGCGCTTGAAAAAACGCGAGAAGCCCGGCTCGCTCATGTCCAGCTGACGGGCGATCTCCGACAGGCGCACGTCGCCGGTCAGTTCGCGCATCAGGTAGTCGAACGCCTTGTGGATGCGTTCGGCGCTGCGTGCGTCCAGGGTGGGGGCGTAGCAGGGGCTGGCCAGGGTTTGCATCTGATGCGTCGGGGCGTTTTTCAGGGTGTCGAGCAATTGCAGGAACAGGATCAAGCGTTGCAGGCCCTGGGCGCGACCGATGTCTTCCATCAGGCACGCGGCCCGCACTGCGGTGTCGCCGCTGAAGGCCAGGCCGCGCCTCGCCTGTTCGAACAAGCGTTGTAAGTCGCCGAGTTCCGGCAGGGTGTTGCGCAAGGCGAGCAGGGCAGCCCCGTCGAATTGCAACACCACGTCGCGGCCGGCCAGGTATTCGCCGGGGGCGAGGTCGCCGATCCAGTCGTGGGGCAGGTCGGGGCCGATCAGCGCAACGTGCCCGGCGCTGAACGCACCAATGTAATCGCCCGCCACCAACTTGCCGCTGCCGTGGCGGATCAGGTGGATTTCAAACTCGGGATGATGGTTCCAGCGCGCCAGTTCATAGGGATAGTCGTGTTCGAACCAGCGAAAGCAATGGTCCGGCTCGGGCAGGATCACTTCGCGCTCTGCCGGGCGATGGTCGAACAGGGTGGCGCGGCTGACGGGCATGGGGATGCCTCTTGTTGGAGGGGAATGCCTAAAAATACGCCGCTGGTCATCCGTGCGCTACCCGCGCCTCGGCCCGCCACTGATACTTTTTTGCCTCTACGCCAAGGGTTAAAAAAGTACCAGAAGGGCATCCGCCACGGGTTTGTGAGGGCGTGACCAAGCTGCTGTAATCGGCGCTCAACAACAAAAACAACAGGTGGAAACCGCCATGCTCCCAACCTGCAAAACCACACTTGCCCATGCGTTGTTCGCGCTCAGCGGCCTGGCCCTGGCACTGCCCAGCCAAGCTGCCGACACCGTGACCATCGCCACCGTCAACAACAGCGACATGATCCGTATGCAGCGCTTGTCCAAGGTGTTCGAGCAGCAGCACCCGGACATCAAACTCAATTGGGTGGTGCTCGAAGAGAACGTCTTGCGCCAGCGCCTTACCACCGACATCGCCACCCAGGGCGGGCAGTTCGACGTGCTGACCATCGGCACTTATGAGACGCCGTTATGGGGCGCCAAGCACTGGTTGGAGCCGCTCACTCAACTGCCGCCCGACTACGATGTCGACGATATCTTCCCCTCGGTGCGCCAGGGCCTGTCGGTCAATAACACCCTCTACGCCTTGCCGTTCTACGGTGAAAGCACCGTGACCTACTACCGCACCGACCTGTTCCAGCAAGCCGGGCTGAGCATGCCCGCGCACCCTACCTGGAGCCAGCTCGGCGAATTCGCCGCCAAACTCACCGACAAAGCCCAGGGCCAATACGGGATGTGCCTGCGCGGCAAAGCCGGTTGGGGCGAGAACATCGCACTGCTGAGTACCATGGCCAATGCCTTCGGTGCGCGCTGGTTCGACGAGCAATGGACGCCGCAACTGACCAGCCCCGAGTGGACGGCGGCGGCCAATTTCTACGTTGACACCCTCAAGCAGTACGGGCCGCCGGGCGTGTCCAGCAATGGTTTCAACGAAACCCTGGCGCTGTTCAACAGCGGTAAATGCGCGATCTGGGTCGATGCCAGCGTGGCTGGTTCTTTCACCACCGACAAAAGTCAGAGCAAGGTCGCCGACCGCGTAGGTTTCGCGGCGGCGCCCACCGAAGTCACCGACAAAGGCTCTTCCTGGTTATACGCCTGGTCATTGGCGATTCCGGCCACGTCCAAGCACAAGGATGCGGCCAAGGCCTTTATCACCTGGGCTACGTCCAAGGAGTACATACAATGGGTCGCCGATCAAGACGGCATCACCAACGTACCGCCGGGCACCCGCCAGTCCACCTATAGCGCGGCCTATCTGAAAGCTGCACCGTTTGCTCAGGTGACCCTGGCGATGATGCAACACGCCGACCCCGCCCATCCGTCGCTTAAACCGGTGCCGTACGTGGGCATTCAGTACGTGACCATCCCCGAGTTCCAGGCCATCGGTACGTCGGTCGGCAAGCTGTTCTCGGCCGCGTTGACCGGCGGCATGTCGGTCGACCAAGCCTTGCAGCAGGCGCAAACCAGCACCGAACGCGAGATGAAACGCGCCGGCTATCCCAAATAATGATCAGGACATCACCATGAAACGACTCGACGGTAAGAGCGCGCTGGTCACCGGCTCGGCGCGGGGCATCGGCCGCGCGTTTGCCCAGGCCTATATCGCAGAAGGCGCCACGGTCGCCATCGCCGACATCAACCTGCAACAGGCGCGGCAAACCGCTGCCGAACTGGGCCCCCAGGCGTATGCGGTGGCCATGGATGTGACCGAGCAAGCCTCCATCGATGCGGCCATTGGCGCCGTGGTGGCCCACGCCGGCAAGCTGGATATTCTGATCAACAACGCAGCGTTGTTCGACCTGGCGCCCATCGTCGACATCACGCGCGAAAGCTTCGAACGGCTGTTCTCGATCAACGTCGCCGGCACCCTGTTCACCCTGCAGGCGGCTGCGCGACAGATGATCCGCCAGGGCCACGGCGGCAAAATCATCAACATGGCCAGCCAGGCTGGACGGCGCGGCGAACCGCTGGTGGCGGTGTACTGCGCGACGAAGGCGGCGGTGATCAGCCTGACGCAATCGGCGGGGCTGAACCTGATCCAACACGGCATCAACGTCAACGCCATCGCCCCCGGCGTGGTGGACGGCGAGCACTGGGATGGCGTCGACGCGCTGTTCGCCCGGCATGAGGGCCTGGCGCCGGGCGAGAAGAAAAAACGCGTGGGGACCGAAGTACCGTTCGGGCGCATGGGCACTGCCGAGGATCTGACCGGCATGGCGATCTTCCTGGCGACCAAGGACGCTGATTACGTGGTGGCCCAGACCTACAACGTCGACGGGGGTAACTGGATGAGCTGAGCCAGCCGGGCAGCCAGGCTACTCGGCAAAACTGCGATCAAAAAAGTACACCGCCCCAGGCTTCAGTTGTTGCAGCGTCGCCTGGGGCCTGCCGCCTTCGCCCGGCTTTTTACGGCCAGTCTCGCGCAGGTAGCCCGCCTCGGTCAGCTTCAACAAACGCTGACGAATACTGGTCTTGAGCACCGGTCTGCCCAGTACCACGGAAAAGATCGCCGTCGCTTGCGGCGCGCTGAATTCGTGCCCGAGGAACATCAACGGCAAGCTGCTGTATAGCGACTTGGACAACAACCGCTCCAGCACGGCTGCGACGATCAGGTTGTGATCGAATGGCAGCCGGATCCTGCCGTCCGCCACGGCATTGAGTGAAAACCAGCCCTGACGCTCACCCAGGCTGACCTCACCCGCCACGATTGCCAGGTAATACGTCGACGACGACCAGCAGCGCGGGTCGCGAAACGCATCGCCCACCGTGCCGACCTGTTCGCACCAGGCCAGTTCCAGGCCGACCTTGTCACTGGCGCGCAATCGCTCCACGGCATCTTTGAGGCTCAGATCTTGCACGTCGCCATTGACCACCACCCCCGGAAGCGCCCAGTGCTCGGCGAACGGTTCGGCTTCGCGCTGATTCAGCAGCAGTTTGATCTCTCCCGACTCGCGGCAATAAAACAGCACGCACAGGTCGACGGTGTGGAGGTAGGGGCTGAGTGACATGGGGCTTCCTTCTAAACAGCGGTGGGGCACAGTCTAACGGATCGAAAAAATATGTCATGTACTTGCACCGATACTTATTGATAAATGTTTCTTGCAATGAAAGTACATGACGTGTACTTTTGTTTCCAGGCCACAGGAGAACCGCCATGACCCTTTCCAAAACTGCCATTGCTTCATTCGACGTCGATGCCCAGAAGAGCTTTACGCCCCTGTGCCCCAACGAGTTGCCCGTGGCCGGCGGTGATCAGATCGGTGCCGAGCTGAACTACATGGCCAGCCTGGTCGGCCATCGTATCGGCAGCAAAGATGCGCACACCCCTAACGCTCCGTGGGTGGTCCAGCAGCAGAGCGACATGATGCAAGCCACCGGCCTGGAGCACGCCGACCTCACCTGGGTCAGCCACTGCGTGCCGGGCACCGAAGGCTTTACCTTGCTCGACGAACTGCCCACCCCGTATGACTACGATTACTTCGTCTGGAAAGGCGTCGAACCCGACCTGCATCCCTACGGCGCCTGTTACCACGACCTGCACGACAAGCTGTCCACTGGTGTCATCGAATATTTGAAAGCCCACGGCGTGGCCCGTGTGATCGTCGGCGGCCTGGCCCTGGATTTCTGCGTCAAGACCACCGCCTTGCAACTGCTCAAGGCCGGCCTGGAAGTGGTCCTGCACCTGCCGGCGTGCCGTGGGATCAGCGAGGAGGGCGGTGTGCAGGCCGTCAATGAGTTGCTCAAGGCGGGGGCCGTTATCAGCCGCACCCGCGAAGAACTGGCCGCGATGGCCACGCGTTAAGGAGAGACACCATGGAAAGTGCATACGACTACGAATCCCCGGTGATTCAGGGCTTGCTCGACACCGACTACTACACCTTCACCATGATGCAAGCGGTGTTGCACCAGCACCCCAACGTGGATGTCGAATACAACTTCATCGTGCGTTCCAAGGAAAAGCTCGGCCACTTGATCCCCGAACTGCGCGCCGAGCTGGAAAAACTCGCTGGCCTGCAAATGCGCGAAGGCGAGCTGCGCTTTTTGTTCAACCCGCGTTTTCGCGAATACCTTACACCCGACTACGAGCGCTTCCTCGGTCTGTTCCGCTTCAACCTGCGCTATATCCATGTGAGTGAAGTGGACGGCCAGCTCAACATCCGCGTGATCGGCCCGATGCTGCACTGCATCATGTTCGAGCAACCGGTGCTGGCCCTGGTCAGCGAACTGCGCAACCGCGATAAATACCCCGACGTGACTCTGGAAGACGTCACCCGCAAGCTCTATCAGAAATTCGACTGGCTGGAAAAAAACCTCAGCCGCGAGGAACTCGCCGACCTGCGGGTGTCCGATTTTTCCACCCGTCGGCGCCTGTCGTTCAAGGCCCAACGCGAAGTGGTAGACATCATGCGCCGCGACTTCCCCGGCCAGTTTGTCGGCACCAGCAACGCCCACCTGGCCTACGAGTTTGACCTGCCGCTGATCGGCACCATGGCCCACCAATGGCTGATGGTGCACCAGCAACTGGGGCGCCTGCGCGAAAGTCAGAACGCCGCGCTGGAAAACTGGGTACGTGAATACCGCGGCCGCCTCGGCATTGCCTTGACCGACTGCATCAGCACCGATTTTTTCCTCAAGGATTTTGACCTGTACTTCGCCAAGCTCTACGACGGCCTGCGCCAGGACTCCGGTGATCCCATCGTGTGGGCCGATAAAGTGCTGGCCAGATACAAGGAACTTGGCATCGACCCCATGACCAAAGACCTTATGTTTTCCGATGGGCTGAACTTCGAAAAATGCCTGCCGATCCTGCGCCACATTCGCGGCAAGGCCCGCTTCGGTTTCGGCATGGGCACCAGCCTGGCCTGCGATGTGGACGGCGTGGAGCCGCTGAGCATTGTGATGAAACTGGTGCGGGTCCACGGCGAACCGGTGGTGAAGTTTTCCGATGACCCGGTGAAAAACGTCTGCGAAGACGCCTCGTTTTTGCAGTACGCCGCGCAAGTCTTCAACGTTGGCAAAGTGGAGGTGTGACATGCAAACCCAGGACCGCATCGCTCAGGAACTGAACATCAACCGCGCGCTGGTCAAGGGCGGTGAGCCCCAGGAAATCCAACGTCGCATCGATTTCATCACACACACATTGCGCCAGTCCGGCTGCACAGCGCTGGTGCTGGGCATCAGCGGTGGCGTCGACTCGCTGGTGGCAGGCCGCTTGTGTCAGCTGGCCGCCGAACAACTGCGTGACGATGGTTATCCCGCGCGGTTTATCGCCATGCGCCTGCCTTACAAGAGCCAGGCCGATGAGCACGATGCTCAGGCCTCCCTGGACTTCATCAAGCCGGACCAGATCGACACCCTGAATATCGCCGCCAGTGTCGACGGCTTGATGGCCAGCCTGGCGGCCAGCGAAGCCAGCGCTGCGCAGGTGGATTTCATCAAAGGCAACGTCAAGGCCCGTGCCCGCATGATCGCGCAGTACGCCGTGGCCAACCTGCACAACGGCCTGGTGGTGGGTACTGACCATGCCGCCGAAGCGCTGATGGGCTTCTTCACCAAGTTCGGCGACGGCGCTTGTGACCTGGCGCCGCTGTCCGGCCTGACCAAGACCCAGGTACGCCTGCTCGGCACCGCACTGGGCGCTCCGGCCAACCTGGTCAAAAAAGCCCCCACCGCCGACCTCGAAGAACTGGCGCCGGGCAAACTGGACGAAGTCGCTTACGGCTGCACCTATGACGATATCGATGCCTACCTGATGGGCGAACCCGTCAGTGAGCAGGTACGCACGATAGTGGAGAGCGCCTACCGCAAGACCGCACACAAACGCGCGCTGCCCACCGTCCCCCTCTAACCTCGTACCCTGTCCGGGACGAGTGGGCTTGCTTATGGTGAACAGGCTCGCAGGTGGTGAGCGAGCCCCCTCCCACAGTTAAACTCCTCTGGGCCACCACCCGGCAACCGGTGCATCTGGCCCCAATAGCCATAGATCTCTACACACGTTTCAAAGGCTGAAATAACTCTGTGGTGAGCGGGCTTGCCCCGCGCTGGGCCGCGAAGCGGCCCCATTCCAGGAGATGCGGTTTAGCTGACACACCGAGGTGCCTGGGGTTGGGGCTGCTTCGCAGCCCAGCGCGGGGCAAGCCCGCTCACCACAGCAAGCCCCCTCCCA
>NZ_JAEILC010000158.1:0-4572 GCF_016307435.1 Pseudomonas sp. S4_EA_1b
ATCAACAAGGACGAAGAAGCGCCGATCTTCCAGGTGGCCGATTACGGCCTGGTGGCGGATCTTTTTGAAGCGATTCCAGAAATGGCCACCCTGGCCTGATCACTGACCGACTGGAGCAAAGAATATGAGCAGCAGTTCCGATTTTTCCGCCTGGATTGGACGACGTCAGGAAAGCCAGGACCGGATCAGTTTCACTCTGGTCAGACGCATTGCCGCGACATTGGGCGAGTCGGCACCACAACCCGGTGAGCCGCTGCCGCCCCTGTGGCACTGGGCATTTTTTCAGGAGCCGGTGGGTGCCAGCGAACTGGGGCCGGACGGCCATCCAGCGCTTGGGGGATTTTTGCCGCCGGCCCATAACCGCAATCGCATGTGGGCGGGAAGCCGAATTGAGTTTTTCCAGCCATTAAAAGTGGATGCTGAAGTGACCTGTGTATCGACCATCCTCAACGTCGAGGAGAAGCACGGTCGCACGGGTTCCTTATTGTTCGTCACAGTACGCCATGAGTTTTTCCAGGACGGCAAACGCGCCCTTCAAGACGATCAGGACATTGTTTACCGTGAACCTTCCCCGCCCAAACTGAACGGTACCGAAAAGCTACCTGAAGGCCAATGGCAGGAACGGATAGAGCCCACTCCAACCCTGCTGTTTCGCTATTCCGCAGTGACCTTCAATGGTCATCGTATTCACTATGACTGGCCGTATGTGACAGAGACCGAAGGTTATCCGGGGCTGGTGGTACATGGTCCATTGATCGCCACGTTGAATTTGCGTGCCTTTACCAAAGCGCATCCAACTGCGCGCCTGGAGCGTTTCGCATTCCGCGGAGTACGACCTCTGATTTCGCCTAAGCCTTTCCAGGTGGGCGGACGTCTAATCGAAAACGGCAAGGCACAGGTCTGGGCTGGCAATCAGGACGGCACAGCACAGATCGGAGAGATCGAGTTCAGCAATGGAGCAACGCCATGAGCAAATCAATTGTTCGCTCCGCCCTGTTTGTGCCGGCTACTCGACCAGAGCGCATCTCAAAAGCTATTGCCACCGGGGCGGATCGAGTCATCGTTGACTTGGAAGATGCCGTGCAAGAAAACCTCAAGGAGCAGGCGAGGGATAATCTCGACGCGTTCCTGAGCGAAGCCCCGGATGCACGGATTCTGGTCCGAGTGAATGCCCCGGATCACTGGGCGCATGTTGCGGATCTGGATCTTTGCCGACGCCACGCCGGCGTTATCGGAATTCTGCTACCCAAAGCAGAAAGCGCGAAACAGGTCACCACAGCTGCCGGTACCGAAAAACCGATTTGGCCAATCATCGAGAGCGCGAAGGGCTTGTCAGCACTCAACGAAATTGCCGGCACTCAAGGCGTTGAGCGGTTGTCGTTCGGTAGTCTGGATCTGGGTCTGGACCTGAACCTGACTACTGGCAGCCATGCCGCCGAAGAAATCCTTAGCCATGCGCGCTACGCCGTTTTGCTCGCCACCCGGGTTGCAGTGCTCGCTCCAGCGTTGGATGGAGTATTTCCGTCGATCCAGGACACCGCTGGGCTACTACGCGCGGTTCATTTTGCACGCGACATGGGCTTTGGTGGCGCGCTTTGTATCCATCCAACCCAAGTCGCGATCATTCATCAGGCGCTAAAACCAAGCCAGGAAGAATTGCACTGGGCGCAACGCATTATCGAAGCCGCTCGTTCAGGTGAAGGCGTTTTCGTGCTGGATGGGCAAATGGTCGATGCGCCGGTCATTGGTCGCGCGCAATCCATTTTGGCTCGCGCGACCTGATTCAACACCGGCGCCGTTGCTTAGAAGCTATGAATCCATTCCCATCCTACAGGACGGTGTCATGACTAACGTTTCCAGCCTTACCCATGCCATTTCAATCAATCCCGCCAATGGTGAGCAGATCGGCCACTACCCCTTCGAATCCGCATCGGAACTGGAGGCATCACTGTCACGTGCTAACAAGGGGTTTTCCACCTGGCGTAGCCAACCCGTCGAAATGCGTTCGCAAGCACTGATCGCTTTGGCAAGGGCATTGCGCGACAACGCAGAAGCGATGGCGAAGATGATCACTCAAGAGATGGGCAAACCCAACACTCAGGCGCGCGGTGAGATTGAAAAGTGTGCGCAACTCTGTGAGTGGTACGCCGAGCACGGCCCCGCCATGCTAACCGCCGAACCCACTCAGGTTGAGGGCGGAAAGGCACGAATTGAATATCGTCCACTGGGTCCGATTCTCGCCGTGATGCCTTGGAACTTTCCGATCTGGCAGGTGCTGCGTGGCGCCGTCCCGGCGTTGATTGCCGGCAATACCTACGTCCTCAAACATGCGCCGAACGTGATGGGATGCGCCTATCTGCTACTAGACGCGTTCAAGCGCGCCGGCTTTGCTGAAGGTGTGTTCGAAGTCATCAATGTCACGCCCGACGGTGTCTCCACTGCGATAACAGACACTCGCATCGCCGCGGTCACGCTCACTGGCAGCGTCCGAGCGGGCATGGCTATTGGGGCACAGGCGGGTGCAGCTTTGAAAAAATGTGTGTTGGAACTGGGTGGCTCAGATCCCTTCATAGTGCTCAACGACGCCGACCTGGACGAAGCTGTCAAAGCCGCTGTGATTGGCCGCTACCAAAACACCGGACAAGTCTGCGCGGCGGCTAAACGCTTAATTGTCGAACAAGGCGTTGTCGAGGAATTTACCCGCAAGTTTGTCGAATCCACCTCCAAGTTGGTCATCGGCGATCCACTGGCCACAGACACTTACATAGGGCCCATGGCCCGCTTTGATTTGCGCGATGAACTGGATCGTCAGGTCCGAGACACCCTGGAAGAAGGTGCGACCTTGTTGTTGGGAGGCAGAAAGGCCGAAGGCCCTGGCAACTACTACGAGCCTACGGTCTTTGGTGATGTCACCGACCAGATGACCTCATTCAAACAGGAATTGTTTGGGCCCGTGGCATCGATCATCACCGCGCGGGACGCCGCACATGCATTGGAACTGGCTAACGACAGTGAATTTGGGCTCGCCTCGACCATCTACACACGCAATGTCCAACTGGCCCAGAAGCTGGCCGGCGAACTGGAAACCGGAGGCGTGTTCATCAATGGCTATTGCGCAACCGACCCACGCGTCACCTTCGGCGGCGTAAAGAAAAGCGGGTTTGGCCGTGAGCTTTCGCATTTCGGTGTGCGCGAATTCTGTAATGCACAGACCGTCTGGCTGGACCGTCACTAACAACAAGCAAGTCGCCAGGCCCAGCGAAAACGTCCGCTGAGCCAAAGATGGGCGAGTCAGAAAAAGACTCGCCCCACCTTTATGAGGAGCTTTTGATGCGAGTCTTCCCTGCAATGCTGGGCGTTACGCTGACTGCGGCGTTAACCTTCACGCCAGCGATGGCTGCCGAACTTACCGGTACACTTAAAAAAATTAAGNNATTCCGTTCTCCTACATCGCCGACGCTTCCGGCAAACCAGTTGGCTACTCGCATGACATCCAATTGAAAATTGTCGACGCTATCAAGCAGGAACTTGAGATGCCCGAGCTGAACGTACGGTACAACCTGGTGACGTCACAAACGCGCATCCCGCTTGTGCAAAACGGTACTGTCGATCTGGAGTGCGGTTCTACAACCAATACCGCAGAGAGGGCGCAGCAAGTCGAATTTTCAGTCGGCATCTTCGAAGCCAGCACTCGACTGTTGGTCCGAAAGGATTCGATCTACAAAGACTTTGACCATCTCAATGGCAAGAACGTAGTGACCACTGCTGGCAGCACTGCCGAACGGATGCTCAAGGTCATAAATGCCGAGAAAAAGATGAACATGAACGTCATCTCTGCCAAAGACATTGGAGAGTCTTACCAAATGCTCGAGTCCGGCCGCGCCATTGCGTTTATGCAGGACGACGCATTGCTGGCGGGCGAGATGGCCAAGGCAAAGAAACCGGAAGATTGGGTGGTGACCGGCACCCCGCAATCCAACGAAATCTATGGTTGCACAATGCGTCGGGGTGATCCGGATCTCAAAAAAGTCGTGGATGACTCGATCAAGTCACTTTTCGTCTCGGGCGAAATCAACGCCATCTACGATAAATGGTTTACTCAGCCCATCCCTCCCAAAGGCTTGAATCTCAAATTCCCCATGAGCGCAGAACTCAAAACAATCATCGCCCAACCCAACGACCAACCGGCGCCGGAAAAGGCTCTTTAACGGTCGCCCCCTTCTGCTCAAGCGACCAGGACACAGCGAGGCACTCTCCTCGCGCCATGACCTTTGTATCAGCTGAAAATTCCACCAAGAGCCAGAGCTTTTGTAGGGGTAAAAACGCCTAAAAATAAAAAGGGGTCGCGAGATAAAATCTCGCAACCCCTTGAATTATATGGTCGGGACGGAGTGATTCGAACACTCGACCCCTAGCACCCCATAAAGGTGAACCGTATTCCAAACCAGTCTTAATAAATCCAACAAAATCACCTAAAGCACTGTATTCATTGGATCATTACAGTTTACACAGTCCAACCGCTTCCGATAGCATTCTACCAAAGCCAGCGAGAAACGGTGACCCAACGGTGAC
>NZ_JAEILC010000159.1:0-2916 GCF_016307435.1 Pseudomonas sp. S4_EA_1b
GGTCAGTACGTTGCTGCCATCAGCGTTACCGCCGTCGGTCGCGGTGTAGGTGAAGTTCGCAGTGCCGTTGAAGTTCGCATTTGGCTTGAAGTAAACGGTCGCTTCGCCGTTGACCGCATCAATGGAGCCGGTCACCGGTTTGGTCATCGCCGCATCGGTGTAGAACGTGCCATTGGTTGGCGTGCCGACGGTGAACGATTTCACGTTCTCCACGCCATCGATATCAGTAGCCGACAGTTTGACTTCAATGCCCTGGGCCGGATCTTCCGAACCGGTCGCAGTAGTGGCGACAGCTTCTGGCGCATCGTTGACCGCAGTCACGGTGATCGGCAGAGTGATCGACTCGGATTTCGGATCAGCGGTGCCGTCCTGCGCAGTCGCAGTGACAATCAGGTTCACCAGGCCGTTGGCGTTTTCCGCCGGGGTGAAGACCAGGGTGGCCTTATTCCAGTCGCTGATATCGACGCTTTGATTGCCAGCTGTCGCTGTGAAGGTGTGACCCGGCGTGCCATCGGTGATGGTCGCGTTGAGCGGGACGCCACTGATTTCCAGCTTGAGCGTCTCGGAGCCATCCTTGTCGGTGGCGTAAGCGTCGATGGTCGACAGCTTGATCGCATGGTCTTCCAGGCCTGTGTTCAGCACCTGGGTGACGTTGATGTTATCCAGCACGCCGCCGAACGAGTTGTTTGTCTCGCCAGCAGGGGCTTTGAATTCGAGCTTGGCATCGCCGTCAGCGGTGACCGGCACGACGAAGGTATAAGTCTTCATGCCAACGGTGGTGGTGTCCAGGGTGCCGACTTTGACGCCGCCCCAGAATACGTCGATCACCGAATTGTTCTCGGCACCCGCACGTGGCGAGTAGTCGACCGAGATGGTGTACGCCGTGCCGGCTTCCGCCTTGATGATGGTGTACAGGCTGGAGTCGTCGCCGGCGTTTTTCTCAAGCTCGATGACCTGGCTGTTGCCTGGGGTCGCTACGCCGTAGATGCTGCTTTGGCCGATTTCGACTTGGCCATCGGCATTCCCCGTGAGCCACGGAGTGCTCGGGGTGCCATTGACGACCGGGTTGTTAGCATTACCTACCGCGACGTCGCCCCACGAACCATTGAGATTGGCGCCGTCGAAATTGATCGAGGTCACCACGCCACCGCCAAGCAGGCCCAAGTGCGGGGTGTCGGTAACTGGCGCAATCGTGATGTCGGCTGTGGTTACGGCGCTCGATTTACCGCCGTTGTCGACCGCAGTAAAGGTCAGCTCGGTTTTGCCGCTCCAGTCGCCGGTCGGGGCGAAGTAAACCGCCGCCTTGCCGTCGGCACCCGCTGGCACCGAGTCGCCGATCTTGAGTTCAGTTTGCAGCGTGGCGTCGCTGTACAGCTTGCCGTTCTCCGGCAAGGTAGTAATGACAAAGCTGGAGATGGAACCGTCCACGTCCTTACCATCCAGCACGATCTTGGCCGTATGGTCTTCATCGGCGGTGGTGTTGTCGGCCGATGCAATCGGCGCGTCGTTGAACAGGTCGATAGTGACCTTGCCGGTGGCGCTGCCGGTTTGCGGCGGTTCGCGATCCAGGTTGCCGCCGCCGACGTCAGTCACGTCGATGGTGACGGTACGATCAGTGCCGACAGGATTATCGCCCGGGCTCTGGAAGGTGATGGCTTCAACCACCTTGACGAAGTCGGCGGCGCTGCTGCCGGTCGCCGAGTCGCTGGTGAGGGTGTAGATGATTTTCCCGTCAGCGGCGCTGCCGCTCTGGGTGATGGTGATGCCGGCAACGGCCAGAGCCTTGAGCACGTCGGTGTTGCTAAGCACATCACCCGAAGCCAGATGGTCGACGGTGACCACGACTTTGCTGAAGGTGGTGTTGTCGACGTCTTTGATGGTCAGGTTCTCGACCAGCGCGACCGCGTCTTTTTGCTCAGTGAACGTGGTGCTGTCGAACTTGACCACAGGCGGATCGTTCACCGGAACCACGTGTACCACGGAGGTCACGGGTGCCGAATCCAACTGACCGTCGTTAACGGTGATGGTCAGGGTACGATTGACCGGGTCCGGGTTCTCGCTTTCGCTGGCGAAGTGCACCGAACGCAGGACTTCCTGGTATTCCGCCTTCGTGGCTTCACCAGACAGGGTCAGGATGCCAGTGGCTTTGTCGTAGCTGACTGCAATTTTGGTGTTGCTGACATCCGCGATCAGCACATCGTCTGCCAGGTGGTTGACGAGTGTGACTTTGGCGCTTTGCAGGGTGCTGTTGTCGACGTCGCTGACGGTCAAGGTCGTCGCCACGTAGCCGCCAGGCTTGCCTTCAATATAGGTGTCGCCGAATGCGTTGGTCGAAGCATTGCCCAGCACAGGAGCGTCATTAACCGCAGTCACCGTGATGGTGCCGTTGGCTGGGGTCGAAGTCAGCGGGCTGCCGTTGTCAGTAATACCGCCGTCGGTGGCGGTGTAGGTGAAGTTCGCCGTGCCGTTGAAGTTTTCGTTCGGTTTGAAGTAAACAGTCGCTTCGCCGTCGACCGCATCAATGGAACCGGTCACCGGTTTGGTCATCGCCGCGTCGGTGTAGAAGGTGCCATTGGTAGGCGTGCCAACGGTGAACGATTTCACGTCCGTCGGGCTGTCTACGTCGGTCGCGGACAGTTTGACCGCGATACCTACGCTTGGGTCTTCAGCACCGGTCGCCTTAGTGGCCTCAGCCACCGGCGCGTCGTTGACCGCAGTCACGGTGATGGTGCCGTTGGCTGGCGCAGAAGTCAGCGGGTTGCTGCCGTCAGCGTTGCCGCTGTCGGTCGCGGTGTAGGTGAAGTCCGCAGTGCCGTTGAAGTTCGCATTTGGCTTGAAGGTAGCGGTGGGTGCGGGGTTGCGGGGTTGATTTGAAACGGTGACCGGTTTGGGGGTGGGCGGGGGGGGGGAGGGGGG
>NZ_JAEILC010000016.1:0-47003 GCF_016307435.1 Pseudomonas sp. S4_EA_1b
GACTCAATGTGGGAGGGGGCAAGCCCCCTCCCACAGTAAAGCGGTTCGATGTTGTTGCTGGCAGCGGTGATCGAGCCCATGAAACAGCGATGAGCCCTGGTCATGTGAAATCAAAAGCTGGGAGGGGGATCGATGCTGGTGCTGGCAGCGGTGACTGAGCCCATGAAACAACGCTGAGCCTTGGTCATGTGAAATCAAAAGGTGGGAGGGGGCTTGCCCCCGATAGCGGTGTGTCAGACCCGGATGTTCAAACTGACCCACAGCTATCGGGCAAAGCCCCCTACATAGATATCCGCACTGTGTTGCCCTCGGGTATTTGCCATAATGGCGCCCGTTTTCGTACTTCCCAATAGGCCCGATATGCAGGAAAACGCCCACACCCCCGTCAAAGACGCCGCCCCCACCGGCACCCAGACCCTGTTGCGTGGCCTGGGGGTGGTGCAGGCGGTGGCGGCGGGTGCGCGGGATCTGAAAGAGATCGCCAAGCGCATCGGCACCACTCGCAGCACCACCCACCGCCTGGCCAGTTGCCTGGTGGACGAGCGTTACCTGCGTGTGGTGCCGCAAGTCGGTTACCTGCTGGGGCCGAAGTTGATCGAGTTGGGGTTCCAGGCGCGCGAAGAGTTGCCGCTGGTCACCCTGGCGGTGCCGTACCTGGACGAACTATCGGCGCTGACCGGCGACACCATCCACTTGGCCATCCGCGAACACGATGATGTGCTCTACCTGCACAAGAACCCTGGCCGCTACGGCCCGGAAATGCGCTCGCGGGTCGGCCATCGCATGCCGTTGGCGCGTACCGGGGTGGGCAAGGCGATGTTGCTGGATGATTCGGTACAGGAATGGCAACGCTTGTACGACGCCAGCCTGCCAGCAGGCGGGAAGAATCTGCAGTGGCCCCACCATCCTGAGCAATCCTGGGCGCAGTTCGAGCAACGCATGCACGAGTACGTGGCGGGTGGTTATGCGTTCGATCTGGAAGACAACGAACCGTCGATCCGTTGCGTGGCCGCACCGGTGCGCGATGCCAGCCGGCGGATCGTCGCCGGCATCAGCATCGCCAGTACCGTGCCCTACATGCCGCTGGAAAAAATGGCCGAGCTGATCCCTGTAATCAAACAGGTCGCAGCACGGCTGTCGGCGGAGTTGGGCGCGAAGGCCTGATCAGACCTTGAGGGTCGCCATGTCGATGACAAAGCGGTACTTCACATCGCCGGCGATCATGCGGGTGTAAGCCTCGTTGATTTGGCGGATGTCGAGCATTTCGATATCGCAGGTGATGCCATGCTCGGCACAGAAATCCAGGACTTCCTGGGTTTCAGCAATACCGCCGATCAACGAACCGGCCAGCACTTTGCGCCCCAGCACCAGTTTGGCGGCATTGACGGGCGGGTCCACCGGCTCGATCAGGCCCACCAGAATATGCACGCCGTCAAAACGCAGGGTATCGAGGTAGGGGTTCAGGTCGTGCTGCACCGGGATGGTGTCCAGCAGGAAGTCGAAGTGCCCGGCGGCGGCTTTCATTTGCTCGGCGTCGGTGGACACGATCACATGATCGGCGCCCTGGCGACGGCCTTCTTCGGCCTTGCTCGCGGAACGGGTAAACAGCGTCACTTCCGCGCCCATGGCCTTGGCGAACTTGATGCCCATGTGGCCCAGGCCACCCATGCCGAGAATCCCGACTTTGTCGCCAGCCTTGACGCCGTAGTGTTTGAGCGGCGAGTAGGTGGTGATGCCCGCGCACAGGATCGGCGCAGCGCTGGCGAGGTCGAGCTTGGCCGGGATCTTCACCACAAAATGTTCGCTGACCACGATGCTGTCGGAGTAGCCGCCCATGGTGTTGCTACCGTCCACACGGTCGGGGGTGGCGTAGGTCATGGTCGGGCCTTCAAGGCAGTATTGCTCGAGGTCCGACTGGCAAGCCTGGCACTGGCGGCACGAATCGACCATGCAGCCCACGCCCACCAGGTCGCCGACTTTGTGCGCGGTGACGCTGGCGCCCACGGCGGTGACTTTGCCGACGATCTCGTGGCCGGGCATCAGCGGGTAGACGGCGATGCCCCACTCGTTGCGCGCCTGGTGAATGTCAGAGTGGCACACGCCGCAGTACAGAATCTCGATGGCCACGTCGTCGGCCCGTGGGCTGCGACGTTGGAAACTCATGGGGGCGAGGGGAGTGGTGGCCGACTGGGCGGCGTAACCGATGGCGGTGTACATGCAGAGAACCTCGCAAAAACAATGACAAGTGAGGCGGGCCATTGTCCCCATCGACTTGGTTGGCGGCCATGGCGATTGCTCCGAGTCTTATGCCTAAAGCTCCGGGGGAGCAGCTAAAAGCAGCAAGCTACAAGCCGCAAGCTATAAACTGCGCGCTCTCTTGCAGCTTGAGGTTGAAGCTTGCTGATGCTCAGATCTGAAAACTCCCGAGAACTGCTTTTATGCTATTGACCCGCCATCTCGACGCCAACGCCACGTTGGTTTCCTTGATCGAGGGCCTCACGACCCGTGACGGTTTCTCCCCGACCCACTTGCCTGGCGTACAGGTTTTGCGTGCCAGTTGTGATGTGGCACGCGGCCCGCAGATCTACGAGCCGAGCCTGATGTTCGTGGCCCAGGGCAGCAAAGTCGCGTACCTGGGCCCGCGTACGCTGGAGTACGGCGCCGGGCATTACTTGATCCAGGCGATGCCGGTGCCGTTCGAGTGCGAGACCTTTGCAATGGCGCCCGGCGCGCCGTTGCTGGGGGTGACGGTGGGGATCGACCGCGTGGTGCTCGGCGAGCTGGTCATGGCCATGGGTATTCAGGCCGGACCACCGCCCACTGCGCAGACATTGGCGTCGATGAGTTCGGTGGTGCTCGACGACGCGATGCGAGGTTGCGTCGAGCGACTGTTGCAGTGCCTGCACGATCCGCTGGAAAGCCGGATCATCGGCCCGTCGCGGGTGCGCGAATTGCTGTTCACCGCCTTGCGCGGGCCTCAGGCCGATGTGCTGCGTGCACTGGTGGAGCAGCAGGGGCAATTCTCGCGCATCGCCACCTCGCTAAATCATCTGCATGCCCATTACGCCGAGCCGCTGAATATCGAGACGTTGGCCGGCTTTGCGCACATGAGCGCGTCGACCTTTCACGAGCACTTCAAGCGCTGCACGTTGTTGTCGCCCGTGCAGTACCTCAAGCGTTTGCGGTTGTTGAAGGCGCAGCAGTTGCTGCTGGTGGACGGCATGGGCGTGGCGCAGGCAGCGCACAGCGTGGGATATCAGAGTACGTCGCAGTTCAGCCGGGAATATAAGCGCTACTTTTTGCGCAATCCGGGTGAAGAACGAGCTGCGTAGTGAGTTCAGGCGAAGACACAATCCAAAGGTGGTAGGCGGGCTTGCTCCCTTCCACACAGGACTGATGTTGACTATAAAAAAGGCTCCCATGTGGGAGCCTTCTCTGGCTTACATATTCGGGTAAGTCGGCCCGCCCGCGCCTTCCGGCGTGACCCAGGTGATGTTCTGCGAAGGGTCCTTGATGTCGCAGGTCTTGCAGTGCACGCAGTTCTGGGCGTTGATCTGGAAGCGCTTCTCGCCGTCTTCCTGGGTGATCACTTCATACACGCCGGCCGGGCAGTAGCGTTGCGCCGGTTCATCGTAGAGCGGCAGGTTGGTGCCGATCGGGATGCTTGGGTCTTTGAGCTTCAAGTGGCACGGCTGTTCTTCTTCGTGGTTGGTACCGGAGATGAACACCGAGCTGAGTTTATCGAAGCTCAGTTTGCCGTCGGGCTTGGGGTAGTCGATCTTCTGGCAGTCCTTGGCCAGCTTAAGGCAGGCGTAGTCCGGCTTGGTGTCGTGCAGGGTGAACGGCATTTTGCCGCCCAGGATGTTCTGGTCGAACCAGTTGAAGCCGGCACCGATGATCGGGCCGAACTTGTGCATCGCCGGGCCGAAGTTGCGGCTGGCGAACAGTTCTTCGTACAGCCAGCTGGCTTTGAAACTGTCGACGTAGTTGGTCAACTCGTCACCGCCTTCGGACTCGGCGAACAGACGCTCGGCCACGGCGTCAGCGGCAAGCATGCCGGACTTCATGGCGGTGTGGCTGCCTTTGATCTTGGCCACGTTCATCGTGCCCAGGTCGCAGCCGATCAGCGCGCCACCCTTGAAGACCATTTTCGGCAGCGAATTAATGCCGCCCTTGGCCAGTGCACGAGCACCGTAGCTGATGCGCTTGCCGCCTTCCAGGTACTGGGCCAGCACCGGGTGGTGCTTGAGGCGCTGGAACTCATCGAACGGCGACAGGAAGGTGTTGCTGTAGGACAGGTCAACGATCAGGCCGACGACCACCTGGTTGTTTTCCAAGTGATAAAGGAACGAGCCACCGGTGTTCTCGTTGCTCATGATATCCAGCGGCCAACCGGCGGTGTGCACCACAAGGCCTGGCTGATGCTTGGCCGGGTCGATTTCCCAGATTTCCTTGAGACCGATACCGTAGTGCTGGGCGTCGGCATCGCTGTCCAGCTTGAAGCGCTGGATCAGTTGCTTGCCGATATGGCCACGGCAGCCCTCGGCGAACAGTGTGTACTTGCCGCGCAGTTCCATACCGGGGGTATAGACGCCGTCTTTCGGCTTGCCTTCTCGGTCGACGCCGAGGTCGCCGGTGATGATCCCGCGCACCACGCCGTTTTCGTCGAACAGCGCTTCCTGGGCGGCGAAGCCTGGGTAGACTTCCACGCCGAGGTTCTCGGCCTGCTGGGCCAGCCAGCGGCATAGATTGCCCAGGGAAATAATGTAGTTGCCTTCGTTGTGCATGGTCTTGGGCACAAAGAAGTCAGGCACCTTGGTCGAGGTATCGCTGCTGCGCAGTACATAGATGTCGTCGCGCACCACGGGGGTGTTGAGTGGGGCGCCGAGTTCTTTCCAGTCCGGGAACAGTTCGTTCAGGGCGCGTGGTTCGAACACGGCACCGGAGAGGATATGGGCGCCGACTTCAGAGCCTTTCTCGACCACGCAGACGCTGATTTCCTTACCGGCTTCGGCGGCCTTCTGCTTCAGTCGGCAGGCGGCGGACAGGCCAGCCGGGCCAGCGCCGACGATGACCACGTCGAATTCCATGTATTCGCGTTCCACAGGCTATCTCCTACTCAAGGCTCAACAGGCTTTTTTTCTAATGGATGGAGGTTCGGCATCGTCTTACAGCAACGGTAAGACCCACCGTTCTCTCTAGGTGGCGCATTATATATAGACCACTGTCAGCGTCCAATACAAACGTTTGTTTGAATTGCCCGCAGGCTAGGTAAATCAAAGCAACGCGGCTTATGACTGACCATTTTGCCGTATTGACCAGAATAGGCGTTCCGGTCAAGATACGGTCGGTTTTGCGCTTACCGTAGGCAGACAGCGGGTTTCAAGAGCACGTCCAAAAGCAACGCAACGGTATAAACGGCAGGTATGCGTGCAAAGAATGGCACGCAGTCTACACGCCGCGATTAAGAATGACCTCCCAGTCACCCCTGACGAACGGTCGTCACTTGCGTCGGTTTGCCGCTGCTGAGGTTTTTGGAGGTGCCCTTGTGTGCCGATGAGCATCAACCGCCAGGTTCGCCTAGGCGACTTTCTTTTCACCGGAGAGTAACGAGGAATCCATGAAGGTTCTTGTAGCTGTCAAACGCGTTGTCGATTACAACGTGAAAGTTCGCGTCAAGGCGGACAATTCCGGCGTCGATCTTGCTAACGTCAAAATGTCGATGAACCCTTTCTGCGAGATCGCTGTTGAAGAAGCAGTGCGTCTGAAAGAGAAAGGCGTTGCGACTGAAATCGTCGTGGTGTCCATCGGCCCAACCACCGCTCAAGAGCAGTTGCGCACTGCCCTGGCCCTGGGCGCGGACCGCGCCATCCTGGTCGAGTCTGCCGAGGACCTTACCTCCCTGGCCGTGGCCAAGTTGCTCAAAGCCGTTGTCGATAAGGAACAGCCTCAGCTGGTGATCCTCGGCAAACAAGCTATCGACAGCGACAACAACCAGACCGGCCAGATGCTGGCTGCACTGACCGGTTACGGCCAGGGCACCTTCGCTTCCAAGGTCGAAGTAAGCGGCGACAGCGTTGCCGTGACCCGCGAAATCGACGGCGGCGCTCAGACGGTTTCCCTGAAACTGCCGGCCATCGTCACCACCGACCTGCGTTTGAACGAGCCGCGCTACGCGTCCCTGCCAAACATTATGAAAGCCAAGAAAAAGCCGCTTGAGTCGCTGACTCCGGATGCCTTGGGCGTTTCCACCGCCTCCACCAACAAGACCGTCAAAGTCGAAGCGCCGGCTGCACGCAGCGCGGGCATCAAGGTCAAGTCGGTGGCCGAACTGGTCGAGAAACTGAAAAACGAAGCGAAGGTAATCTGAACATGACTATCTTGGTAATCGCCGAACACGACAACAAGGTGCTGGCTCCGGCCACCCTGAACACCGTGGCTGCCGCCGCTAAGATCGGTGGCGACATTCACGTACTGGTCGCCGGCCAGGGCGCGGGCGCCGTGGCTGAAGCCGCTGCAAAAATCGCCGGTGTGAGCAAGGTTCTGAACGCTGACAACGCCGCCTACGCGCACCAGCTGCCAGAAAACGTTGCGCCGCTGGTCGCCGAGTTGGGCAAGGGCTACAGCCACATCCTGGCCGCCGCCACCTCCAACGGCAAAAACATCCTGCCACGGGTTGCCGCGCAGCTGGACGTTGACCAGATCTCCGAGATCATCTCGGTCGAAAGCGCTGACACCTTCAAGCGCCCAATCTATGCCGGTAACGCCATTGCCACCGTGCAATCGAGCGCTGCGATCAAAGTGATCACCGTGCGTGCCACCGGTTTCGACCCGGTCGCCGCCGAAGGTGGTTCGGCCGCTGTTGAAGCGGTTGCGGCTGCCCACGACGCCGGCACTTCCAGCTTCGTTGGTGAAGAACTGGCCAAGTCCGATCGTCCTGAACTGACCGCTGCCAAGATCGTCGTTTCCGGCGGCCGCGGCATGCAGAACGGCGATAACTTCAAGCACCTGTACGCCCTGGCCGACAAGCTGGGCGCTGCGGTTGGCGCTTCCCGCGCGGCCGTCGACGCAGGTTTCGTACCCAACGACATGCAGGTCGGCCAGACCGGCAAGATCGTTGCGCCACAGCTGTACATCGCCGTCGGTATCTCCGGCGCGATCCAGCATTTGGCCGGTATGAAGGACTCCAAAGTGATCGTCGCGATCAACAAGGACGAAGAAGCACCGATCTTCCAGGTAGCCGATTACGGTCTGGTAGCGGACTTGTTCGAAGCCGTACCTGAGTTGGAGAAGCTGGTCTAATCCAGTCGCTTCACTTATAAAGGGCCCGGTCGTATGACCGGGCTTTTTTATGCCCGGCTTTTTTGAAAATTGGAGAACCGTGCCATGGACCTGCGCCCTTGGACCGCACTGCTGGGTATCACACTGTTGCTGCCGACCCTGTCGCTGGCTGCCGGTAAATGTGATCGTCTGGTGATTACCGGCAGCCCGGATGCACCGCCGCTCTTATGGCGCGACCCGCAGGACCCCACGCACCTGATCGGTGCCACTGCCGATGTGTTGCAGCAAGTCGCCAGTGACCTGGGGCTGAAAATCGACCTGCTCTACGGCGGCAAGCGCACCCTGGCTTCGGATGAAGCACGCAGCGGACGCATGGATATGCTGGCCGATGCACCGCTTAATCTGGCGGAGCTGGACCACTTCGACTATATCCATCCGGCCCTGATGCAGACCGATTATCTGGTCTGGACGCGCAAGGATTCGGCGCTGGCCTATGCCACGGCCGCCGATCTTCACGGTCATAAAGGCGCCATTTCCGAGCGTGCGCGCCTAAGCCGTGAATTTGAAACCTTCGCCAATCAGCAACTGACCCTGCAACGCTTTCCCACGTTGACGCCTGCGTTTCAAAAGTTGTTGCTGGGGGAGGTGGAATATGTGCTGGCCGGTCGCTATTCCGGCACCGCCATGGCGCAGTCGCTGGGTATGAGCAGCGACCTGGTCGCCCGTGATGTGCCCGTCGATCAACCTGGCCTGTACCTGGCGATTTCCCACAACTCGGCCTGCAATGATCCATGGCTGCGCGGACAGCTGGCCAAAAAGATGACAGAATTGGCCGGGTCCGATGGGGTACAAGCCGTTCTGCAGCGCAATATCGAGCGCTGGAAGGCGCAACTGCAACAATCTGTCGGCACCCCAACAAAGTAGGGATTTTCAGTGACTCTTCGACCTCTTTTCGCGGCCCTCGCCGTTGTCGCTCTGGCGGGATGTGCAGCCGATCCTGCGCCGAATGAACAAATACGCCTCACCCAGCAAGCCCTGGAACAGGCCAGTGCCGTCGGCGCCAATGCCGATGAATCCCCCGAGTTGAAGCTGGCCGAGGACAAATTCGCCCAGGCCAAGGCCGATATGGCCGAGCAATCCTTCAAGGATGCGCGCATGCAAGCCGAACAGGCCGAGCTGGATGCGCGGCTGGCCGAAGCCAAAGTGCTGACTCGCAAGAGCCAGGAACAACTGAACGTGCTCAATACCCGTATCACGCGCCTGCGCAAGCAATTGCAATTGGGAGACGCCCAATGAGCCCGATGATCCGAGGTGTGAGCTGCGCAGTGCTGCTGGGCAGCGCGTTGCTGGGCGGATGTGCCAGCCACCCGAGTGGCGAGCAGGCCTTGCAACAGGCGGGGAGCGACTTTCAGAAGGTCAAGGAAGACGCCAATGTGTTGCGCATCGCGCCCAAGGACGTGATTCGCGCGGGTGAATCCCTGGCCCGCGCCGATCGCTTGTCCAGCTACTGGGGCAGCGGCGCCGACGTCGTGCACTACGCCTACTTGAGCCAGCGCTACAGCGCCATCGCCCGCGAACACACCGAACAGGCACTCAATGAAGAACGCGGCGCCAAGCTCGAACTGGAACGTCAGCGCCTGCAACTAGCCCTACGCGAAAGCAAACTGAGCAGCGTGCAGCAACAGGGCAAATGGCTCGAAGAGCAGATCGCCAGCCTGGCTACCACCCAGACCGATCGGGGCCTGGTGATGACCCTGGGCGATGTGCTGTTCGACACCGGCGAGGCGGAACTGAAAAACTCGGCCAACCGCACCGTGCTCAAGATCGTGCAATTTCTGCAACTGAACCCCAAGCGCGTGGTGCGCATCGAGGGTTACACCGACAGTACCGGTGGCGAGCAGGAAAACCTCAAACTGTCCCGTGACCGCGCGCAATCGGTAGCTGATGTGCTGGTAGACCTGGGCATCGACGAAAAGCGCATTCAGGTCGAAGGCTATGGCGACCAGTACCCGGTGGAAGCTAACGCTTCCGAGCGCGGCCGCGCGCAGAACCGTCGCGTAGAAATCGTGTTTTCCGATGCCAAGGGCCAACTGGGCGCCGCCCGCTAAAGCCTTACGCTGGTTAAAAATGTGGGATGGGGGCAACCCCCTACCCACATTTTTTTTGCACGAGCCTGAATATCCTCAGCACCACCCTTACAGTTTTTGCTATCACTGCCCGTCGTGCTCGACTATTGTGGCAACTGTCCCCGTACACTTCTAAACTGTGCCGGTATGTTTCACACAAAAATAAAATGCCCGTGAAATCGAGTGCTGCGACATGACCAATCTCTTGCTGTACCAACGTATCGCTCAGCAACTGGCTGAGGATATCCGGCGTGGTGTTTATCAACCGGGCGAACGCGTGCCTTCGGTACGTAAGATGAGTTCCCAGCTCAATGTGAGCCACGCCACGGTATTGCAAGCCTATGCCAACCTGGAGGACCAGGGGCTGATCAGGGCGCGACCGCAGTCCGGTTACTACGTGCATCAAACCCCCGCGCTCACCGCGCCCACGCCGGATATCGCACGGGTGGAGCGCCCGGGGCTGGTCACGCGCAGCAGCATTATCCAGCAGGTTTTGGGTGAGTCGCGCCGCGAAGGTGTGTTCCCGTTGGGCGCTGCGGTGCCGAGCGTCGACTACCTGCCGGTGCGCGCCCTGCATCAGCAATTGGCCAAGGTCACGCGTTTCCAGAGTCCGCGGGCATTCAGCTATATGTTCAGCCCCGGCTTCGAGCCGCTGCGCCGCCAGGTGGCGATCCGCATGCGCGATGCCGGCGTGGTGGTAGACCCTTCCGAAGTGGTGATCACCCACGGGTGCGTCGATGCGTTGCAGATGTCACTGCGTGTGCTGACCCGCCCCGGCGACCTGATCGCGGCGGAATCCCCCACTTATTACGGCCTGCTGCAACTGGCGGACCTGCTGGGCCTGAAGGTCATTGAGATCCCCAGCGACCCGGCCACCGGCATGAGCCTGGAAGCCCTGCAACTGGCGGCCAACCAATGGTCGATCAAGGCGCTGGTGCTCACCACGCGGCTGAGTAATCCCTTGGGTGGCACCATGCCTGAGGAGCGGCAGAAACACCTGCTGCGGTTGGCTTCGGATTTCGATATCCAGATCGTCGAGGACGATATCTACGGCGAGCTGATGTTCGAGCTGGGCCGCACCAAGGCCCTCAAAGCCTATGACCGCCTGGACCGGGTGATCTATTGCTCCAGCTTCTCCAAAACCTTATCCCCCGGCGTGCGTATCGGTTGGATGATTGCCGGCAAGTACCAGCAGGAGATCCAACGTTTGCAGATGTTCAGCACCCATTCGGCCTGTAGCGTGACCCAAATGGGCGTGGCGGCATACCTGGAGAACGGCGGTTATGACAGGCATTTGCGCTACATCCGCCAGGAATACCGCAAGAACCTCAGCGCCTTCCAGCTGGCGGTGCAGCAGTATTTTCCGGAAGGCACACAGATGACTCGTCCCACCGGCGGTTTTATCCTGTGGGTCAGTTTGCCCGGGCGGGTCAATACCCAGGAACTGCATGTGCGTGCCTTGCAGCAGGGCATCAGCATCGCGCCCGGGTTGATCTTCAGTAACACCGAGCAGTTCAACCACTGCATCCGGCTCAACTGCGGTACGCCGTGGAACCGCGAGGCAGAGCGGGCGTTGATGACCTTGGGAATGCTGGCCAGTCAGTTGTGCCAGGAGACCGCCGCCGGATTTTAAGGCACGGCCGACATACACAATGGGCACATTGCCGATAGCTGGCTAATCACCGAGCTTGTCATGTTGCCCTCAACAGGCGAGCATGTGGCCTTCTGCCGTTAATGCTGTAGGCGATATGACCTCGATGTTCCGAGCTGTTTTGGTGATTGGCCTGTTAAGCCTGTGTAACGTCCCCACGCTGCTGGCGGCGACTCCCGTGAGCGAAAGCAAGCCCGCGGCGAGCGCACAGAACACTAAGCCGGCGCCGGCTAAGACGGCCGCTTCTGTGAAGAAAAACGCCGCCAAGAAACGCGCGGCGGCCAAAAAGGCCAAGTCTGCCCACGAAGTGGCCGAGACCAAACTGCCGCCGGCCCAGTTGGACCTGTCATTGCCTTCGGACATGGTCAGGCACTTGCAGCCGCTGGGCACCATGCCCCAGCCCAAGAGCGTGCCGTTGCTGCCGCCGATGTTCGCTGAGAAGCCCACCGACAATAGCGCTTTCCAGATTAACGGTCGCCTGCTCAGCAACGAAATGCGCCTGCAATTGCGCAACGAAGAGCGGCGTGATGTTGAGGGCGCGGCGCTGGATTTCGAATTCAAGCAGTAAACTTTTCCTACCAAGTGACTCGACGTTTCGACCATCTGTCGCAGACTGGTCAGTCACTTTCGTTTTGTGTGAAAAACCGCTGTTGGACCATTTTAAAACGGCTGTTTAAGGGCGTACTCTAGCCCGGCCATCCTATTGAGTCGTCGAGGACCTGCTGGTCATGAAATGCCGTGAAGGCTGTGGCGCTTGCTGCATCGCCCCCTCCATCAGTTCGCCGTTGCCCGGCATGCCCAATGGCAAGCCGGCGGGTGAACGCTGTATGCACCTGTCTGTCGAATTGCTGTGTCAACTGTTCGGCCAGCCGGAACGGCCGGCGGTGTGCAGTGATTTCAAGGCTGATATCGAGGTGTGCGGCACCGACCAGGCCGATGCGATCCGTTTGATCGGCTGGTGGGAACATATGACGGCGGCTTGATGGGCTTTACTCTCGGAACTTGAACAATAAGGAATACAACAATGGGTTCGCTGAAACGAATGGCTGTGGTGTGCGGCTTTACCGTGTTATTTGCGGCCACCGCCCAGGCTGAAGAATGGGTGACCGCCAAAGACGACGACGGCATCAAGGTATCCCTGAGCGAAGTTGCAGGCTCCAAATACAAGGCGTATCGCGGTGTAACGGTGATCAAGGCGCCCGTGGCCAAGATCGTCGCTATCCAAGAGGACGTGGTTGGCGCATGTGCCTGGATTCATGAGTGCAAGTCGCAAAAGCTGATTGACAGCAAAGGCGACGAGGCCTGGACCTACACCCAGTTCAACACGCCATGGCCTGTGACGCCGCGTGACTCTTATACCCACGTCACCTCCACCAAAGCGGCTGACGGTAGCGTGACCCGCAAGCTGGAAGGCGTGCCGACTTACAAGCCTGAGGAAAAAGGCTTCGTACGTGTGGCCCAGGTCGAAGGTTTCTGGAAACTGGTGCCAAAGGGCGCTAACGAAACCGAAGTGACCTACCAGGTGCACACCGAGCCAGGCGGCAGCGTGCCTTCGTGGCTGGCCAACAAGTTCGTGGTCGACGCGCCGTTCAACACCCTCAAGGCGCTCAAAGCCCGCGCGGAAAAATAAGCGCGATTGATCGGGTGCTTCCTGCCTTGGGTGGAACGTTTGGCGAACCCCCAAGGTCCAGATAAAGGTGAGCCCACACACGGGTTTTATCGAGGAGGCACCGATGCAAACGTGGCAAATTACCTTCGTTGATGATCACGGCGAAAAATCCGTAGAGCAGTTCACCTGCGAACAAAAGCCCAGCCTCGAAGACGCTGCGCATATGATTCGCAGCAAACTGGTGCCGGTCGCCGCCGAACTCGACCTCAATGACCTTGAGGGGCGCAAGCCAGAGCCGACGGTCAAGATCCTCAAAGACCAGAACAGTATCCAGATTCTCGACATTTCTCCCGCCGCCTGAATATTCCCTGTCCTCCACCCAAGCGCCTCTGGTGGAGGCGATTGCTTCGCGCTACTCTGCAAACGAGATCAGCGAATGAATCGCTAAGGTCTGGTCTTGTCAGCTACATGCTTGTTTTCCAGCGGTGAAACCATTGCCGTAGTTCCCGTGCCAGTAAGGCGCGGGCTTCGGGAAGCACGGAAAGTCTATCCATCGTATTGAGGAGCACTTTTCATGAGCACAGCCTATCAAGAAGACATCAGCACCCACGTTCTGCGCCGCATGAAAGAAGGCGGTTTCGATTTTTCACGGTTTCATCCCATTGAGTTCTACGCGATTTTCCCGGACGAAGAACGGGCGCGCAGAGCAGCGGGCGAATTTCGTGGCGAATCCCTGAACGCTCAGGTCAGCGCGCGCGATGATGGCGCCTGGTACTTGGAACTGAGCAAGATCATGTCTGCAACCTACGACGGCATAGGAGACTTCGAGCAAGACTTTGAAGCAGTGGTCGAGCCCTTGGGCGGCATTATCGAGGGCTGGGGCGTCAAGCAGGAGGTGCGGGGCCGGCCGATGTAATTGTGCGTCTTCCACATCGTTAGCAACGCAGCGTATCGGCTGACCTTCGGGTCGGCCGATTTTGTTTGCGCCGGCGCGAACCCCGGCGGAACTTGCGGGCTCTTTTCATGCACCAAAAAAAAGCCACCCGAGTAGGGTGGCCGAAGGGAAGAGCGGAGCGCTGAAGGTCTGTTCAGCAGATGGTGGCGATTATCCGCAGCTATGGCGGGCCAGTGAAATCAACTCTGACTATGCTCTTGATAGTCAAAGCCCGCATTACGATGAAGCGCGCCACGACACACCAGGCATTCGACGCACCAGGAAGGTGCGATTAACTGCCTGGATCTATTCAACTCACTGATTTTTAAGTGTTTATGCCGATGGCACGGGCCTTGCGATGGTTCTTGCGTCCGGGTGACAAGGAGTACGGCATGATCCGCACTTATTACGACGAAATGTACGACGGGGCAGGGCAGGTCCGCCCCCATTACCGCGAGTTCGCCCGCTGGTTGGCCCAAACCCCTGATGAACTGCTGGCCCAGCGCCGGCGCGAAGCCGATTTGCTGTTTCACCGCGCCGGGATCACCTTCACCCTGTACGGGGACGAACAGGGCACCGAGCGCCTGATCCCTTTCGACACCATCCCCCGCAGCATACCGGCCAGTGAATGGCGGACTATCGAGCGTGGCTGTATTCAGCGGGTCAAGGCGTTGAATATGTTTCTCGCTGACCTTTACCACGAGCAACGCATCATCAAAGCGGGGATCATTCCCGCCGAACAGGTGCTGGCCAACGAGCAATACCAATTGGCAATGCAGGGCCTGAACTTGCACGGCAATCTGTATGCCCACATCGCCGGGGTCGATCTCGTACGCGATGGCGACGGCACTTACTACGTGCTGGAAGACAACCTGCGTACACCCAGCGGTGTCAGCTACATGCTTGAAGACCGCAAGATGATGATGCGCCTGTTCCCCGAACTGTTCGCCGCCCAGCGCATTGCGCCGATCGATCATTACCCCAACCTGCTGCTCGATACCCTAAAAAGCGCCAGCCCCCTGGATAACCCCAGCGTGGTGGTGCTGACCCCGGGCCGATTCAACAGCGCGTTTTTCGAACATGCGTTTCTCGCCCGGGAAATGGGCGTGGAACTGGTTGAAGGCGCCGACCTGTTCGTGCGCGATGACCGTGTATTTATGCGCACCACCGACGGCCCCAAAGCGGTGGATGTGATTTATCGCCGTCTCGACGACGCGTTCCTCGACCCCTTGGCCTTCAACCCGGAGTCCATGCTCGGAGTGCCCGGCCTGTTGGCTGCCTATCGTTCGGGCAATGTGGTGCTGGCCAATGCCATCGGTACAGGCGTCGCGGATGACAAGTCGGTGTACCCCTTCGTCACCGAGATGATCCGCTTTTACCTGGATGAAGAGCCGATCCTGCAGAACGTTCCGACCTTTCAATGCCGTAAGCCTGACGAGTTATCCCACGTACTGGCTAACCTGCCGCAGTTGGTGGTCAAGGAGACCCAAGGCTCCGGCGGCTACGGCATGCTGGTCGGCCCGGCCTCCACGGCGGCGCAGATCGAGGCCTTTCGCGCGCGCATCATGGCCAAGCCCCATGCCTATATCGCCCAGCCCACGCTGTGTCTATCCACGTGCCCGACCTTTGTGGAAAACGGTATTGCCCCGCGCCATATCGACCTGCGCCCGTTTGTGCTGTCCGGCAAGGAGACGCGTGTGGTCCCCGGCGGCCTGACTCGTGTGGCCCTGCGCGAAGGCTCGCTGGTGGTCAACTCGTCCCAGGGCGGCGGCACCAAAGACACCTGGGTGGTGGAGGACTGATGCCATGTTGAGTCGAACTGCTTCGGATCTGTATTGGATGTCGCGCTACCTGGAGCGTGCGGAAAACCTCGCGCGCATGCTCGACGTGAGTTATTCGCTGTCGCTGATGCCCCAGGACGGACGCGGCGATGGCCTGCATGAACTGGCGATGCCGTTGTTGATCACCGGCACCCTGGAGGATTACCACGAGCGCCACGGCCAGTTGCACGCCGAGCGCCTGCTGCACTTCTTTGCCCTGGACGCAGCAAACCCCGCCAGTATCTACAGTTGCCTGGGCGCAGCGCGGGCCAGCGCCCATGCGGTGCGTGGGCGAATCACCGCAGACATGTGGGAAAACATCAATGCCACTTGGCTGGACATTCGCGATATCGCCCAGCAAGGCCTGAGCCGTTATGGCATGAGCCGTTTCTGCGAGTGGGTCAAGGAGCGCTCCCACCTGTTCCGTGGCGCGACCTACGGCACCATCATGCGTAATGACGCATTTCGTTTCATTCGCTTGGGGACCTTTATCGAGCGCGCCGACAACACGCTTCGTCTATTGGATGCGCGCTATGAAATGGCCGGCGACCACGCCGACGCGGTCACCGATGGTACGGCTCACGCCTACTACCAGTGGAGCGCGTTGCTGCGTGCTTTGTCCTCGTTCGAGGCTTACACCGAAATCTATCGCGACGCCCCCGGTGCCCGGCAAGTGGCGCAGTTGCTGCTGTTGCGCGCCGATGTACCGCGCTCGCTGCGTGCGTGCAGCGAAGAGATCGACCAGATCCTCGCCAGCCTACCGGGCCTCAATGGCCGCCCGGCGCAGCGCCTGGCCGCCGAGATGGATGCGCGCCTGCGCTTCACCGCCATCGATGAAATCCTTGAAGAAGGCCTGCATGCCTGGCTGACCGACTTTATCCCCCTGGTCCGCCAATTGGGCGATGCCATCTACCATTCCTACTTGGAGGCGGCATGAGACTTTCCATCAGCCACGAAACCACCTACCACTATGAAGACCAAGTGCGCGCCAGCATCCAGTACCTGCGCCTCACGCCCCACGACAGCGAGCGCCAGCATGTGCTCAGCTGGCAACTGGATCTGCCGCGCCCGGTGCGCGCGCAGGTCGACCCGTTCGGCAATATCCTGCATGTGCTGACCCTGGATGAGCCCCACGACGCCATCATCATCGGCGCCCGTGGTCAGGTGGATATCGATGAGTTGCGCGAGGCCGAGCACGAGCAACAGTCGGCCTATCCATTCCTGCGCGGCACTCGCCTGACCGAGGCCGATGAAGCCCTGCGCGGGTTCGCCCAGCAGCAGTGCGGCCAACGGCGCGACCGCAGCGCCCTGATTGATTTGATGCACGCACTCAACGAAACCATGGTCTACACGCCTGGCGCCACTGAAGTCGACACCTGCGCCGCTCATGCTTTCGCTGGCCGTGCGGGGGTATGCCAGGACCATGCCCATGTGTTCCTGGCTTGCGCGCGCAGCCTGGGGATTCCTGCGCGATATGTGTCGGGGTATTTGTACAGCGAAGACAGCACTCACTTGGCCAGCCACGCCTGGGCCGAAGCCTGGCTTGACGACGCCTGGTACAGCTTCGACGTGACCAACCGTCTGGCACGTCCGGAACGCCACTTGAAACTGGCCGTGGGCCTGGATTATCTCGATGCCTGCCCGGTACGCGGCATGCGCCGGGGTGGCGGGCATGAACAGATGCACGCCAAAGTGTCCGTGGCGCCGATGCCGGTCATTTCAGTCCAGCAGCAATAACCAGCCTCCACCGTGAAGCTCACCCGCCAAACGAAGGTGAGCGCTGAGCTTTACGGCTGCTTACGCCCCGCCATGTGCTTCAGATAGCCCACCAGCAGGTCCAGTTCATGGTCCGGCAACACGCTGGCGGTGAACGCGGGCATTTTTGCCTGTGGCCAATGCCGTAGGCTTTGCGGATCACGGATGTAGCGCTTGAGGAAATCGGCGGCGAAATATTCCGTAGGGTTGAAGGGAATATTCAGGTCCGGTCCCACCTGCGCATCCCCCGCGCCATTGAGGCGATGGCACGCCAGGCAGTTTTTCTGGAACAGTGCAAAACCCTGATTGATCGGGTCATCGGCTGCGAGTTTCGGGTCGGGTAGGAGGGCGGGAAAGCGCTCCGCCACGGTTTTCAACTGTTTGATGCTGGAAATTTGGAATGGCCACTGTTCGGGGCTGATAGGCCCGGCCTGTGGGTCGGTCCACACCAGATAGAACGGACCTGCGCTAGGCTTGCCGTCGGCCAGTGCCGGCCATGGCTGCGCGGGGTCTTCCACGGCCAGCCAGGCGCGGGCACCGTGGGTTTGCAGCAGTGGGTCAGCGCTCAGCTCGGCGGCGAAGCCATCCAGTGCAACGGCTTGCACATGGTGTTCCGGCTTAAGACCCGGCAGGAGTAGCGCCAGCGGCACTGCGCGATACGTCATGGTGCGCTTGTAGGAAACGTCATCAACGATATGCACAGTTTGCGCAGCCGGATGCTTGAGCAGGTCGGCGCTCTGCCAGGTCTTGCTGGCGTGGTCGAGTTCGATGGTCAGGGACGCCGCCGTGACCGGCAGGGCAAACAGCACGAGGAGAAGGGCGAAGATCGGTTTCAAGAGGAAGGCCCGGTAATAAGAAATGGCGAAAGCGCTCACGATACCGGAAAACCGCGCGTAAAAAGACAGCCCCTGCCATAGGATCGCGCACGGCGAAGTCCCGGCAGGTGCTGCCAAAAGCTGCAATCCTGATGCGATAAATGCCCAGAATTCGGGGGCTGAAGGGTCACCCAATCACCTTGGTGAGGTTGGGTAGGATCAGTATCAATGTGGTGGCGAAGAGAATAAGTCCCGCCTGACGTACTTTCGAATGCTTGAACATGGCTGACTGCCTTTTGTTGTTATTCCTGAGCGTCAAATGCGTGCCGTGGTCGTCCAGTATGGCGCTATGACGTGTCGCTTTTCTTACAGCCGCTCCGGCAAAACCCGGCAGCAACGTCTTACTGATTGAACCTTAGAGCCCTCGTTCTTCGTGGCTTAGATCCATTTCGTATCAGCTAATACGAATTCGCGCTTAAAACGACATGAGGCATAACGCCATCTTGGCGCCAATGCCTTGGCTAGACAGCTAAAACGATTAATCCGGCAATTAGCTTAGGCACCTACCGTTCGTCCGAGCATGAGGGTCAAAGGCAATGAGCGCATCCGTCATTGAAACCGTGTCAATCGGGCTTAAGGTAAGGGCACACACGCACGCGGTTCGAGGACGTCATGACCCAAGCTTTGATCTTTGATGCCATACGCACACCCAGGGGCAAGGGCAAGGCCGACGGCGCCTTGCACAGTGTCAAACCGGTCAACCTGGCCGCCGGGTTGCTTACGGCGCTGGCGCAACGCAACGACCTCGACACCCAGCAGGTGGATGACATCGTGCTCGGCTGCGTCACCCCGATCGGTGACCAAGGCGCGGATATCGCCAAGACTGCCGCACTGGTCGCCGACTGGGCCATCAGCGTCGCCGGCGTGCAGATCAACCGCTTCTGCGCCTCAGGCCTGGAGGCGGTCAACCTGGGCGCGATGAAAGTGCGCTCCGGCTTCGAAGACTTGGTGGTGGTGGGCGGCGTCGAGTCCATGTCCCGCGTGCCCATGGGCAGCGACGGCGGCGCCTGGGTTCTGGACCCGCAGACCAATCTGCACAGCCATTTCACCCCCCAGGGTATTGGCGCGGACTTGATCGCAACGTTGGAAGGTTTCACCCGCGAGGACGTCGATACCTTTGCCTTACACTCCCAACAGAAAGCAGCCAGGGCCCGCGCGGACGGTTCCTTCAATAAGTCGTTGATCGCAGTGCAGGACCAAAATGGCATTGTGCTGCTGGATCACGACGAATTTATCCGCGCCGAGTCCACCCTCCAAGGGCTCGGCCAGCTCAAGCCCAGTTTCGAGATGATCGGGCAGATGGGCTTCGACGCCACCGCGTTGCGGGTCTACAGCCATGTGGAGCGGATCCAGCATGTGCACACACCGGGCAACAGTTCCGGCATCGTCGACGGTGCCGCGTTGATGCTGATCGGCTCAGAGGCCAAGGGCCGTGAGCTGGGCTTGCACCCACGGGCGCGGATTGTTGCCACTGCGGTGACCAGCACCGACCCCACCATTATGCTCACCGGTCCCGCGCCGGCCACCCGCAAAGCCTTGGTCAAGGCCGGTTTGCGCGTGGAAGACATCGACTTGTTCGAAGTCAACGAAGCCTTCGCCTCGGTGGTGCTCAAGTTCATCAAGGACATGGGTATCGACCCCGCGCGGGTCAACGTCAATGGCGGTTCGATCGCCATGGGCCACCCGTTGGGCGCCACCGGCTGTGCGATTCTCGGTACTTTGCTCGACGAATTAGAGGCACGCCAGCTGCGCTATGGCCTGGCCACCCTGTGTGTCGGCGGTGGCATGGGCATCGCCACTGTGATCGAACGTCTCTGAGCCCAAGGAATTAGTTATGACCGATGCCATTCGTTACGAAAAAGGCCAGGACCAGATCGTGGTGCTGACCCTTGACCTGCCTGGCCAGAGTGCCAACACCATGAATGCCGTATACCGCGAGGCCATGGCCGCCACCGTCGCACGTCTTGAAGAGGAAAAGGACCACATCGCCGGTGTGGTTATCACGTCGGCCAAGAAGACTTTTTTCGCCGGTGGAGACCTCAACGAGTTGATCGCCGTCGACAAGGCCGATGCCAAGGCGTTCTACGACGGCGTGCGAGTGCTCAAGGCGCAGTTGCGTCGCCTGGAGGCCCTTGGCAGGCCGGTGGTGGCCGCCATCAATGGTGCGGCGCTGGGCGGTGGCTGGGAGATTTGCCTGGCCTGCCATTACCGTATCGCGCTGGACGAGCCATCGGTGCAACTGGGGTTGCCGGAAGTCACCTTGGGTCTGCTGCCCGGAGGCGGGGGCGTGGTGCGTATGGTGCGTTTATTGGGCTTGGAAAAAGCCCTGCCGTATTTGCTGGAAGGTAAAAAAGTACGCCCGCAACAAGCATTGCAAGCCGGTTTGATCCATGCGCTGGCCACGGACCGCGACGCGATGCTGGCCCAGGCCCGCGCCTGGATTCTTGCCAACCCCGAGGCCAGACAACCCTGGGACAACAAGGGTTATCAGATCCCCGGCGGCACGCCGTCGCACCCCAAGGTCGCGCAGATGCTGGCGATTGCGCCGTCGATCCTGCGCAGCAAAACCCAGGGCTGTTTCCCGGCGCCGGAGAAAATCCTCTGTGCCGCTGTGGAAGGCGCTCAGGTGGATGTCGACATGGCTCACCTGATCGAAACCCGCTATTTCACTGAATTGGTCACCGGACAAGTGGCCAAGAACATGATCGGCACCTTTTGGTTCCAGCTCAATGACATCAATGCCGGGCGTTCGCGCCCCGCAGGTATTGCACCTTATGTGACACGCAAGCTCGGTGTACTCGGCGCGGGCATGATGGGGGCGGGTATCGCTTATGTCAGCGCCTGCGCGGGGATCGACGTGGTGCTCAAAGACATCAACCTGGCGGCGGCCGAGAGGGGTAAAGCGCACGCGGCGGCGCTGCTGGACAAAAAGCTTGGCCGTGGGCAAGTGAGCGCCGAACAGCGCGAAAGCATCCTTGCGCGGATTTTTCCCACCCAGGACGACGGCGACCTGGCCGGCTGTGACCTGATCATCGAAGCAGTGTTCGAAGACCGTGAACTCAAGGCCAAGGTGTCGGCCGCCGCCCAGCGCGTGGTGAGTGCCGATGCGGTGATCGCGTCCAATACTTCCACCTTGCCCATCACCGGCCTGGCCACGGCGGTGCCGGACCCCGCCAAATTTATCGGTCTGCATTTCTTCAGCCCGGTGGACAAGATGGCCTTGGTGGAAATCATCAAGGGCGCACATACCTCGGACGAAACCCTGGCCCGTGGTTTCGATTTCGTACTGCAGATCAAGAAAACCCCCATCGTGGTCAACGACAGCCGTGGATTCTTCACCTCACGGGTGTTCGCCACCTTCACCAATGAAGGTATCGCCATGCTTGGCGAGGGCGTGGCCGCGCCGTTGATCGAGACTGAGGCGCGTAAGGCCGGGATGCCGGTGGGGCCGCTGGCTGTGTCCGATGAAGTCTCACTCAGCCTGATGAGCCATATCCGACAGCAAACCGCCAAGGATCTGCTGGCCGAAGGTCAGGCGGTGCTGGCTCATCCAGCCACGGCGGTGATCGAGCGGCTCGTCAATGAATTCAAACGGCTGGGCAAAGCAGCTGGCGGCGGTTTTTATGAGTACCCCAGTGGCGGGCAGAAATACCTGTGGCCAGAGCTGAAACAGCGCTTCGAGCGGCCCGAACAACGGATCTCGGCGCAGGACGTGCGCGACCGGTTGCTGTTTATCCAAGCCATCGAAACCGTGCGCTGTGTGGAGGAGGGGGTGTTGATGTCCACGGCGGACGCCAACGTGGGCTCGATCTTCGGCATCGGTTTTGCGGCATGGAGTGGCGGCGCATTGCAATTTATCAATCAATACGGCCTGAACGACTTTATCGCTCGCGCCCGCTATTTGGCCGAACAGTACGGCGAGCGGTTCACGCCGCCGGCACTGTTGTTGCAAAAAGCCGCGCGAGGGGAGAGTTTCGTATAGGTGTGGCGGGGGCTTGCTTTGCAGGTAGGTTTGCAGGCAGGCTTGAGGTGTTCGATATTCCCATCGCCGTGTCAGGTATTTTTTATGTCGCTACGCGTCTGCATCCTGGAAACCGATATCCTGCGTCCAGGCTTGATCGATCAGTACCAAGGTTACGGGCAGATGTTCAAGCGCCTGTTCGCCAAGCAGCCGATCCCTGCCGAGTTTGTGGTGTACAACGTGGTGAACGGGGAGTACCCGCCGGACGATGAGCAGTTTGACGCCTATCTGGTCACCGGCAGCAAGGCAGACTCCTTCGGCACCGACCCGTGGATCCAGACGCTCAAAACCTACTTGCTCGAACGTTACCAACGCGGCGATAAACTGCTGGGCATCTGCTTTGGCCATCAGTTGCTGGCGCTGTTGCTGGGTGGTAAAGCCGAGCGCGCTACTCAAGGTTGGGGCATGGGCATTCATGATTACACACTGGATGCCCAGGCGCCGTGGATGAGCCCCGAGGTGCCTGAACTGACGCTGCTGATCAGCCATCAGGATCAGGTGACCACCTTGCCGGAGGGCGCCAAAGTCATTGCCTCCAGCGCGTTTTGCCCGTTCGCCGCGTACCACATCGGCGATCAGGTACTGTGCTTCCAGGGCCACCCGGAATTTGTTCAGGATTATTCGCGCGAGTTGCTGGAGATTCTTCAGACAACCTTGGGCGAAAAAGTCTACTCAAACGGTGTAGCCAGCCTGGCACGCGAACACCATGGCGTCACCGTAGCGGAATGGATGATGCGCTTTGTGGCGCACAAGCCCGAAGCCGAGGTTAAAGCCATCCCGACCGCTTGAAGCTGGCCCACAGGCTGGTGCACCCCACCGCGATCAGCCCGAGCACCGCAAAATAGCCGTAGTGCCATTGCAGCTCGGGCATGTTCTGGAAGTTCATCCCATAAATCCCCGCCACTGCGGTGGGGAACGCCAGGATCGCTGCCCAGGCGGCGAATTTGCGCTGCACTACACTCTGGCGCGACGCCTCCAGCAACACCCCGATTTCAATGGTCTGGCTGGCAATGTCGCGCAGGGTGGTGAGGTCTTCCATCTGCCGTGTGACGTGGATCTGCACATCGCGGAAATACGGACGCATGTTCTTGTCGATAAACGGAAAGCTCAGTTTCTGCAGCTCCTGGCTGATCTCTACCATTGGCGCCACATGACGCTTGAGCCGCAGCACGTCGCGGCGCAGGCTGTGGAGGTTCTGGATATCGCGTTCGCTCAACGAACTGCACAGCACATTGCGCTCCAGCTCATCGATCTCGGCATGGATTGCCTCACTGACCGGCTGGTAGTTTTCCGTGACGAAATCCAGCAGCGCATAGAGTACGAAATCTTCCCCATGCTCCAATAACAATGGTCGCGCCTCACAGCGCTGACGTACAAAACCGTAGGACGCCGAGTGACCGTTGCGTGCGGTAATCACGTAGCCGTTGCCGGCGAAGATATGGGTTTCGATAAACACCAGTTTGCCGTTCTCGCGCACCGGCGAATACGTGACGATAAACAGCGCGTCGCCAAAGGTTTCCAGCTTGGGGCGGCTGTGTTTTTCCAGGGCGTCTTCGATGGCCAGTTCATGCAGGTTGAACTGGCGTTGCAGGTTGGCCAATTCCAGGGCGTTGGGCTCTTCCAGGCCGATCCACACAAAATGCCCAGGTTTGGCGGCCCAGGCCGCGCCTTCGTCGAGGGTGATATCGGTGACTTTCTTTCCGGCGCTATACACGGCGGCCGCAACAACTCTACCCATGATGCTGATCACTTCTTATAAGAGGAGACAGATGTTGGGCAGCTTAGCGTGAATGGCGTTCCGTAGTAGGAGCGAGCACCCTCGCTCCTATAAGGAAAAGGGAATCAGGCCCTCTTGAGCTGCGCATCCATGCCCTCGATGCAGGCATCCATTTGTGCCTGACATGCCTGCATCAAGGCGGGGATATCATCCGACGTCATGCCGCAGGTAGGAATCGGCGGCAGAGAGCGTATAAGCACATCACCGCTGTTCCAGCGATTGAGCTGCATATGGGTGACGTAATTGCTGACGCACACCTGCACGATGGGCACCCCGGCGGCGATGGCCATATGAAAGGCGCCTTTCTTGAATGGCAGCAGACCCTTGCCCAGGTTGCGCGTGCCTTCGGGGAACACCCAGATCGAGGTGTCTTTATGTTGCAACGTATCGGTGGTCGTAAGCATGGCGCGGCGCGCTTTATGGGCATTGCCGCGGTCGATCAACACATTGCCCGCCAGCCAGAACAACTGGCCGAACAGCGGCACCCACTTGAGGCTCTTCTTGGCGATGCACACGGTGCGGTGGGGCACCACGGTACCGAACACGAACAAGTCATAGTTGGACTGATGGTTGGCGATAATCACGCAAGTGCCCGGCTTATGCCGCAGCGAGTCGACATCGGCTTTCACATTCAGCCCCAACAACCACATGGCGGGCACGGCGTATAGGCGGGCGCACAAGCGACTGTTATCCGGGTTGAACGGACGGCAAACGCCAATCAGCACACCCAACACACCAGCCACTATAAAGTGCAGGCCCATCAACACCATACGTAACAGAAAATGCATCCACCTGGCCTATCGAAACAAAAGGTGGCGCAGTGTACGGTTGTGCACTGTATTCGGCAATTGGCGCTATAGAGGTAGGAGATGGGCGATGTTTAAGCGCATATTTCGGTATTTGCCAGAGCCCCCAGCCTAGAGCGACTAAGGCTTCTTCAGATATGGCTGTAAGAAAAAGCCCGGCGCAAGGTCGGGCTTTGGCACAAGCAAGGTTGGGCTTAACTAAGAATATGGCCCTGATCCTGGATGATTGCCTCGTCCAGAGCTTCCAGCAGCGCTTTGCGCACTTTCAATTTGGTGTGCTTGTGGGCGTTCATATTGATCTTCTTCAATTGCCGCGCCGCCTCCAGAGCTGCTGCGTGCAGTTCTTCCGGGGCGACCACTTTATCGAGGAAGCCGGCCTGCAATGCACCCTGAGGGTCGAACATCTCGGCATTGATCACCGAGCGATGAAACGCCGACTTGCGCAGACGATCCCGTGCCAGCTCGATCCCGGCGTGGTGCATGGTCATGCCGATCATCACTTCGTTCAGGCCGATGCTGAACGGGCCTTCCACCCCGATCCGATAATCCGCCGACAACAACAGAAAGGCGCCCTTAGCCACCGCATGCCCAGGGCACGCCACAATCACCGGGAACGGGTGCGACAACAGCCGCCGCGCCAATGTCGAGCCCGACGTCACCAGGCCGATTGCTTCTTTGGGGCCGGCGGTCATCACCTTCAAATCGTAACCCCCGGACAGAATCCCCGGCGTGCCGGTAATCACTACTACCGCCCGATCCTTCTCGGCCTGGTCCAGCGCTTCGTTAAACGCACTGACCACCGCCGGGGAAATGGCGTTGACCTTGCCGTTGCTCAAGGTCAGGGTGGCGATACCGTCTTCGAGGTGGTAGGCAATCAACTCACTCATGACGCGGTTCCTTGTAGGGCTTGTTATAGAAGAATGCAGCAGACGTTACCCACCACGCCCGGCTCGGTAAAGCGCTATGACTGACTACCCAGTCAGCCTTTTCCCCCATGCCCAAGCCTAGACGGCCTGCGGCGTGGCGCGACAAAGCCTTGAGACAGGCGCCAGCGGTGCCTGAGAATGGCACAATCACCACCCCTCGCCGGACATGCTCAGGCATAACCGGCTAACCGCATGAATATTCTGAAAAAAACCTTTGCCATCAGAAAGGCTTTCGACTACATTAGCGCGCCTCGACAGACTGAACTGGTTTGACGAGATACGGTGAAGTGTCCGAGTGGCTTAAGGAGCACGCCTGGAAAGTGTGTATACAAGAAATTGTATCGAGAGTTCGAATCTCTCCTTCACCGCCAAATTTGAAACGACTAAACCCCTGAAAACGTTAAAGTTTTCAGGGGTTTTGTGTTTTCAGAGGGGCAAAAAAGGCCCATATGGGAACATCTATGGGAATGCGGGCATCGTCCCAGTAAGCTTTGTCGCCGCTTAGTGCAGGTGTGGTGTCTTTTTGTGAGGCCGAATTTCTACCGACGGAACTCTCTTGAATTCGAAGGCTTTTCCCGCAGCGTAGAAAATGCCGATGCTCAGCTGACAACCTGTCAAGGGAACCGCTTTTTAGTATCGAATCTGTGTCTAGAATACCTGCACGATCTTAATTAAGCGGAGAGCAAGTCATGGAGCCTGCCCATGTTTCAGCCATTATTTCAGCTATCGCGGGCATCACTGGGGTTCTACTCGGCAACGGTCTCGTCGCTTTTAAGGAACGGCGCGCGAACCATTCGAGAGAAATTCAAGAAACTACGTACCTGGGCGCTATCGTTGTTTCTCATTTGGACCGATTTGCCAGCGGATGTTGGGAGGTCGCCATGGACGATGGCACTGAGCAAGGTAGACCTGCAGGGGTGGGGGGTGAATATGTCACTGTTGCAAAACCGCCAGAGTTCAGGCCTTTAGATATCAACGTCAGTTGGAAGCTCCTGCCGAAAGACTTGATGTATTCGATTCTCAGACTTCCCGATGAGCAAGATCAGCTAAACGGGAACCTTGCTGGAATAAATGAATTCAATCCTGATCCACCAGATCATATCGAGTTCTTCCAAGCACGGCAGCGGGGATATGCTGTGCTAGGGCTCCACGCTTCTGATTTAGCGGAGAAACTTCGTTTATATGCTGGATTTCTGGCACCAGTGCTCGATCCCGGAGAGTGGAGTCGAGACAAGAGCATGAAAGAAGTAATTGAAGACATCGACGCGAAACGAGCTGCATACCAGCTCCGCCAAGCGGCTCGTAGCCAACTTTTCGATGCTGCCGATAACGAAAACGAATAGGTCTGCCTGCCTGGCCGATCTTGATCAGCTTATCCAGTATTCAGGCTCTGACTTCAACACCTTTGGGCAGGCCCGCGGCCTGCCTGCTGGAGTGCCCTTACGCGTCATAATTTAAGCGCTATCTGCAGCAAACCGATTACGTCCGGACCGTCTTCATTGATCCACATGCCGTAGTGCTGCCGGATCATGTTAGCGCTGGTGTGCCCCATCTGCTCCGCGATCCAGTCAACCGAAGCCACGCCGGTGGTGAGCAACTGGCTGGCGTAGGTGTGACGACACTGGCCAGGTCCGCGATAACGAACGCCGGCCGCTTTCAAGTGCGCTTTGAAGAACCTGTCTCTCACGACAAAGTCGCTCACGTGCGGCAGGCCGCTCTTGGTGTTCAGGAATACAAAGTGCAGCTTGTGCTTGCGGACGGTTTTATTGTCCCGCTCGACGACGTCGACAGTGTCCACAGTCTTGAGCTGGTTGATGGCGTCCAGTTTGCGCAGTGCATCCCACGCTGGCTCAAGCAGACGCACCTTGCGCGTAGAGCGCCGGGTTTTCGTCACTCGGTAGGCACCGCGCACCTTGGACCGGCGGAAAGTCACTGTCCCCTGTTTCAGATCGACGTCCTCCCAGGCCAGCGCAATGGTCTCCGACACACGTGGGCCTGCCCAAATCATGAACTGCACCATCAGCAGCTCTTGGGTCCGGCTGGTGGGTGTTTCGAGGATCTGCTTGATTTCCGCCCTGGTGAATGGGTCGGGCGCCTCGGGATCGGGTAGTCGGACGAATAACCCCTCGGTTGGGTCGTGCGCGACCTTCTTACGGGTGCGGTACAACCGGAACACCTGGCGCACATTACTGATGATGTCGCGGATGGTCTTGTTCTTCAGCCGCTTCGACAGCGGCCCCTGAATCCATTCCTGCAGGTCCAGGTGGTCAATTTGATCGATCTGAACATCACCCCAGCGCGGCCGCACATGAACCTCGGCCTTGTTCTTATATCCACGAAAAGAGGTAGCGGCCACGCTGTTGCTCTTGATCGTGAGCCAAAGGTCCAGGTAATGCCCGAAAGTGTTCTCGGCCAGCTTGGTCGACTCGGGAAAATGCCGGCGGTAATCGAAGGTGCCGGCCTGGATTTCGTACTCGATCACTGTGACCAGACGCTTTGCATGCTCCCGGTTTTCTGGTGTATTACCGCCGGGCACCAGCTCCCGGCACAGCTCGCCATTGAAACGAAAATAGACCCGTACCGAATTGCCACGGGCCTCTACGCCATCTGCCATATGCGTCCCCACGCGATGTATCGAAAGATTCTTCCAACAGGAAGAAAAAAGGCCCGTCGCCGGGCCAGATGTATTGCGGGTTTAGTGTTGCCGATCACTGCTGGCGAAGTAACCAGAACAGGCTGGCACTTTTTCTAGGTGCCGGTGTGACCCCGGCTTGGGCCTCCTCGGCCCGGCGCTTGGCATTGGCCGCTTGGCGCGCCTTGCTGCATTTCTGGTGGTTGCCGTGGGCGCGGGATTTACCGCATTGGTCACAGACGCCCGTCAGGTCGAGATTCCAGGGAAAGGATCTACCGTTATTCATCGATCCCTCCAAACAATGACAGGCGGTTCAACTGACTGTGGCAATGCGGGTTTATCCATATGCGTTCGGTTCGGGTTGCAGACCCGCGCGCCGCGCTGATCCGGGCGGACGTTCCGTAACTGGCCCAACCGGGCAGCAGGTCGGCGTACAGATCGCTGGGGTAACCGAAATGACTGATGAATGAGCTCTGGCTGAGCCTTATGTGCTGCGGGTTTCGCGCCGTCATCTTGGATCTCGCAGACGAACCGATGCAGCTCTCGGTTGGGGGCAGTCAGTGCTTTAGTGAGTCCAGGCACGGCGCCAATGCACCGCTCATAGGCACCTGCTCCGCTCCAGCTATCAACCTTCACAACGTGACAATCAGTTCGTGTTGCATCTACGCAAAGGTAAAGCAGCAGGGATACGCTCATGCGTTGATCTCCTGCTGCGAGACGCTCAGCGCAACCGCCACTGGCTGCACCCAAATCGACACATTGCTGAGCATGAAAGTCTCCCCAGCCTCGGATAGCAGCAGCGTCATGCCGAACACGTCGGCCATCGCTCTCGCTGCCGCGCGCGGTACAGCGTTCCCGATCCGTTCGCGGTGGTTGCCGTCGTTAATACCGTCAAGCCGGAAAACACCCGCCTGTTCAATCTTGCGTACGCGCTGCATCCGCTCGATTTCATGGGCCGTCTGGGGATCGGTTGACCAGTATTCTTCTGGATCAAAAAGCGATTGCAGCGCGGCCAGCTCCAGGGTGGTGAACGGGCGGTGCCAGGTGCCGTCGAGGCTGGTGATCATGCAGGTCAGTCGGTCGTTGGGCGCCGGCATACGCTGATCGGCAACCGACCAGCGGCCGTTGTCGTGGCAGGCACTGGCGGACACGGCAACGGCCGGCGTGTTGTAGTCGACGACTCCGTAATGCCCACCGGTCAGGTAGGCATCGCCCTTGGTGCGCGACATGCCTGGGCGCGGATCTGCGATCGATAAAGCCCCGCTCGCAACCTGCTGTGAGCCGGTCACGGTGTTGGCGCTCTCGCGCCAGGGCGTGATGCGCAGCTTTTGTGTGCTGGCTTTCGGGTGCCAGTTTTTGAAAGCGGGATCTGCCACGGCAAAAGCGCCTTGACCGGTGGTGCTGCCGGCAATGACGGTGCCGGCTGGCTTGCTGTAGTCGGTGACCAGGTACTTGCCGAACCCCTTGGACGGTTGCCGAGGATCTGCAACCGCCTGCCCGCCGGAGCTGGGACCGTGGCCTGCGGTAACCGTGCCGGCGGCTTGGTCATTACGTACCACGCGGAACACATTATTGTGGCGTTCGCCGCCCATGCGCGGGTCAGCAACGCTAAATGTCCCTTGTCCTGGGCTGCGCTGACCGGTGACCACACCGCAGTGGCGGTCAAAGGGCAGCACTCCGTACTGGGTGTATTCGAATTTGCTGGTCGGGCGCGGATCTGCCACGGAAAACTTGCCGTTCATGGGCCGGCTCGCACCTGCAACCACGCCGGCTGTATCGTCCCAATCGACAACCCCGAGCACGCCGTTGTGGTATTCCGGCACGATCACGAAGTCACGAAGATGACCGTCCTCAATCGCAAACCGACTCAGGCTGCGCCAATCCTTGCCCGCCTCAACAAGAGCCAGGCGTACCCAAGTTTTCCACTGCAATGCCGGCACCCGGTGCATCGGCCCCGCCTGATCGATATCGCCGGCCAGCGGCATGCGGCTTAGTACATCACCGACAGCGCGCAGGCTCCGCTTTTCAGGTTCATACAAGAACGCCGGGACCTGCTCGACGTGCCTGGCCACCAGCAAGAAACGCTTGCGGCTCTGTGCCAGCCCGCCAATTTCGCCACAGTCGTGGGTGCTTTCCGCCACCGCATAGCCGTAATGGCGGAGCAACTTGGTGATCTGATCCAGCAGGTAGCGGCCACGGGTTGCCAGGCGCGGCACGTTTTCGAACACGATCAGCTTCACCGGTTGGTGCTTCCAGGCTTCGCACATCAGCCACACACACCGCAACGTCAGCTCGTTGAGCGCTCGGTATTTGGGAGTCTGGCTCATTGTCTCCGAAAGGAGGCCCGATGCGCCCTTGCAGGGACTGCTGATGAATACCGCGTCCGGGTCTTCGTTGCCGGCGGCGCGGCGCAGATCCTCGGCGGTGGCCTCGACCCAACCGGCTGGTGGCTGCTGGCCGTGGAACGCTGTGTATTGTTCGCGTGTGAACAGGTCCATTAGCGTGCCAGGCACGCCGGTCATCATCTGGAAGTCGCGCAAGCCGGCGGGGTCGACATCGACGCCGCCCAGGCAGCGCCATTCAGCTTGCACGGGGCCCAGGACGGGTTTGGAGTCGCTGAAGCCAGCGGCGCCGCTGCCGAGGCCGCAGCAGAGGTGGAAGTGCGTGAGGGAGCGTTTAAGCATTGGACACCTCCATTGCCTTCAACTTCGCCACGCGTGCGGACTCGTATTCGCTCGCCAGGATCTCCACAGCGCCCTCGATCCACCCGCAGGATGGTTTTCCATCGGCTACATTGGCCCGGTGTTCGGCTTCATTGATTTGAAAGCCCAGGTGAAAGTACGCGGTGCCGTCGAGTTCAAACTTGACCCCGCCACTCATGAGCAAATTGCCCGTGTTTACCCCCAACCGCTGCCAATATTCATGAGTGCTGAGGCGTTTTGGGCAGTGCTCTGCCCACAAGGCAACGAGGCGCGCATGCTCCGCCCTGATTGCTGCGCGATCTTCCTTTGACATGCCTTTTGCAAGCTTGGCGGTGCTGCGCAGTGAGCGGTAGCCATAGTCGTCAGGGCGGCACCAGTGCGCATCCAGCTCAGCACCGCCTGTAAGTTTCACTCCACCAGCAAAGTGAGAAGTGATGTCCAGCATTGGCGCGACCGTGCCGCCGAACTTCGAGCCCAGCACCGCCAGCTGGGCTCTGTGCATGTCCTTCTGAATGTAAAAGTCGCGAACTATCGCTACGGTCGCTGGCTCGCTGGATTTGTAAAAGAAGTCAGACATGGTCACTGCCCTCCCATGAGCATGCGTGTGAGTGCGTTGGGCTGGCCGTCTGGTGTCAACTTGCTCAGCGGTTGCTTGGTGGTGCGGCCATTGGCGCTACGCAAGGTGGCGACGTTGCCGTCGATTGCCTGGATCACGGCTTTTCGCGCGCTGAACCGGTAGTTGCGACCGCCACCACTGATTGCGACGTAGCTGACCTTGTCGCCGACGGCGAGGGGGGTTGTGATAGCCTCTGCGGTGCTGCTCTGGGGTTGATTCGCTTGCATGGTGCGTCTCCTTTGGGTGGTAGGTGTCGGGGAGTTGGCGCTCCTCGACACCATCTTTCAGGCCGGTTTGGCCTGGTCTTGCTCAATGATCGCTATGACTTCGTCTCGGTCTTTCGCATAAGCGAAGGGCAGTTCGCCCCCTGGGCGAGTGATGGGGTAGCGCGACTCCGGCAACCGGCACAACGCGACGGTGTAGCCGCTGTCGGTAACCCAGCAGTTCTGCTGGACTTGCCCGTCCCTATTGCTTTTCGGCGCCCATTTCATGCCCACGTCCCTATCAGTTCTTCCCAAATGGCATCGCCATTGGGGATGTACGTGTGCACCTCTTGCTCTGGCGAGTAGTCCAGTTGCAGCACCGCCAGGCAGTCGTCGAACAGTGCGGTGTCGAGGCCGCGCAGACTGGTCAGGACAAAGGGGTAGTCGTGGCCGTTGTAGAGCCCGAGCAGGAAGCGACCGATCACCGCGCTCTGGCCTGTATCGCGCTGGGCGACAGGGACCAGCCGGGCCAACGCTTCAATACCGGCCTTACGGATGGCAGGGCGCTTGGCTTCGAACTCCCGCAGTTGCTGGAACCAGTTGGGCTGCTGTTTTTGGGCAGGCGTAGTCATGCGGATTCTCCTTTCGAAGGCCGGGTCAGTAGGGGATGGTGTCGAGGAAAGCGATGTCGTGAATCACCTTCCTGGTCTCAAGGCGGAGTCCTTCAGGAATCGAAAGAAGTAGGCAAAGCAGGTCAAGTAGAGCGAGCATTTGCGCGCAGTTGAGGGCAGTGCGCGAGTTCAAGCCCTGCCCATATTTACGCGTCAGTTGCCCCCGGAAGGCAGGTACGAGATTCATGAGGTTGCTGGCAATCCAGTCTTCGGACTGAGTCACCTTGATGGCGAACGTACTCGCATCGTCTGCGTTGATATCGACGATGGCCTCCGGCCGGACTCTGGGCCTGTGAGCGCCGTCAGCTGAGAGATCGAGCGTAACCATTCGGCTGACGACCGCGTCACTGCAGTCCAGCGGTTGGTTTGCGGTTATCACCAGAGCACCGCGGAATGTCACTTCTTCACTCCGACCGTCCCCCGAGCGCATACTCACGCTGCCCGAGCTAAAGAGCGGCTTCAATTCATCCCAATCAATGGACTGGCCTAACTCGCCTTGTTCCTCGCAAATGACAATCCGCTGCCCTGCGCTGGCAAACGTGCGCGCTCGCCCGGCTGGAGTGGAGTGCCCCAGAAAATTGGAATACGGCGTTTGCCCGTTCAGCTTTTGGAGGTAGTCCAGCAGCAGACTCTTGCCACTGCCGGCGGCGCCGACGATCTGCAGGAACGGGAAGCTGGTCTGTTCCTCACGAATTCGGCCTGCGTGCACAGCCCCCATCCACCAGGCCATAGCCAGTACTCCCCGAGCGCCGAAGTAGGCGACAAAGTCGTTAAAGCGAATGGCCGATTTGAGTTCGTTTTGCATGTTGCTGCTCCTGTTGTTGCGGTGGTTACACGCCCTGGAATACCCAGCAGCGAATGGTTTTAGGTTTGTCGAAGGCGTCGACCTGCCGCGCCGAGTTGACGGGCTTGTTCGATTCCAGAAATTTGGGTGACTTACTGGTCTTGAGTAGGCGTTTCAGGTCACTCAGCGGCGGTACCTGCTGGCGTTTATTGGCAGCCATTTCCACAAACTCGTTGAGGTTCACGGCGATCAGTCCATCGCGACGCGCATGGTTCAGCGCGGCTTTCTCGTCCATGCCATTCAGGAACTCGTACAGATCCCAAAACTCGCGCACGGTCGGGTGGTCGGCGTTGATTGCCTGCTGACGCTCGAGGGCCATGCGGCTGATTTCGGCGTGTGCGAGGGCTTTGCGCCGATCACCGAGCGGGACAACCCCGGCCAGTGCATCCACCAGACTGCGTAACTGGGCGTGGTTCTTGGCGATACGCACCGTGCGGATGCCGGGCTGGGCCAGCAGCTCCTGCTCGTAGCGGGAGGTATTTTCCTCCATCAGTCGCATCGTGTTGGCTTCGCGCTGCAGCGCCTTGACCAGGAAGCCGCTGATGTTTTCCATCGGCATGCGTTCCAGTTGCTCGGCAAAATGCTTGGTTTCCGGGGTGTGATGCTCCCGCGTCAAATGGACATGGCAGAGCCGCTGGAGGATGGGTTCGGAAGCGTTCACGGGATTGTTCTGTGCGATCAGCAGCGCCGCGCGGAACGGCGGTTCGTGAGTGTCGTTGCCGTTGTTCTTAACGCCGGTGGAGCGAACGCTGCGGCCGTTGTAGGCCGTTTTCAGTTCGTCCCAGTCGAAGTGCTTCACCGGCTGGCCTTCCTTTTGCTCGCGCTCCGATTCGATCAGTACCACCGGCAAGTTGGCGACCTGCGAAAAGTTTCGCGCACGGCTTGCGGCGGTCGCCTTGGATGGGTCGAAGCCTTCGTAGTCAGTGCGCCCGACCAGTTTCCAAAGCAGCTCTACCAATGTGGTTTTGCCCGAGCCGGCTTCACCCACGAGTTCTAGGAACATCAGCGACTTGTGAATCTGGCGGATCTGCTCGGCGTGCAAGGCGCCCAGCCACCAAGCGAGCACCACCAGGCCCTGCACGCCGAAGCAGCGCCAGTAGATGTCGAACCACCCTTCGTTGTAGGCGTTGAGGTCGGTGTTGATCTGCAGCACCGGTGACTGGCTCTGCGACTTAATGCTCAGCTTGCCGAGGTCGAAAAAGTCTTCCTTGTTGCGCTTCTGTACAGCTCCGCCGTAGAACGCCAGGTCATTGAAGACATACGCGCCATGCTCACGGCTGTAGCCGATCCATTCGATGGTGTTGACGGTCTTCAGGCAGTCCAGCTGGGGCGCCAGAATCCGCTTCAGTTGTTGGGCACTGCCCTCGAACATTGCGCCGTTGGAGACGTTGAGCAGGCGATTCGCGAACTCAGGCGCCGAGGTGAGTTGCTTGGCTGTAAACGTGCTTTTGATGGCCGGCCCTTGAGGGCGCTCAATGCGGAAGTAGTACCAGGCCTCGTCGGTCAGGTCGTTGCGCATGTAGTACAGCGCCTGGAAATTGCAATTGGCAATGCTCGTCACTGAGCCGGACTGACGCAGGGCCTTGTAGCGGCGCTGTTCCTCTGTGAGCAACTGGTCTTCATGTCGCTCAGAGCTTTCCAGATCGGTCATCGCGCGGTCGTACTTTTCAAGGTCCAACCGAAACCAATACAGGCGCTTGCGAAACGAGAAGTGGAACTCCTTGCGCTCGTTGCGCACGTAGATCAGGAACGCCTTTTCCTCCGCCGAATCAGCCAGCAACAAATCACCCTGGTGGCGCGCCTCGTCAAGGTCTTGCTCAATCCGTTCCGCGCGCTTGTCATCACCCTCGATCGATTTCCAACGCAGGTGTAGGTCATTCCAGTCGACCTTTTTTCCACTGGGTTGGGGGATCACGGCGGCTTTGCAGGTGAAGCCCAGGTCGCGTGCTTCCTTTGCCCAGCGGCGCATGTTGGCCTTGGCAACTGGTTCGTTGTCCAGTGCCCATACCAGGTGGGGCAGGCGCTTGCCGGCGTCCTGGCGCAACTTGACCAGGGCCTTGAGCGAGTCGATTGGGCAGGGGGCACTAGACATCATCGACACGGCTGGCACTTCGTTGTGCAGTAGTGCAATGGCGTCGAAAATCCCCTCAACTATGAACAGTTCGTCGACTTCCAGCAGGTCCAGGCTCGGTGGGCACCACCAGACGCCTTTGTAACCTGGCAGGCCTTCACCGGTGGGGCGAAAGCGTGCCTTCATCTTGCCGAACCGATCCGGCCTATCGATGAGGCGCTCCCAGTACCCGCCCTTTTCAAGCGGGAAACGCACCGTGGCGCTGCCGATGCTCAGTCGACTATCCCAGTAGTTATCCTGGGTAAACCAACCTGCGATCAGCTCAAATTTGAAGCCGCGCGCAAACTCAAAATAAGCGCGTGCCGTGGCGAGAGGGTTTTCCGGCGTTGACGGAGCGGTCTTGCTCCAGTCATTGAACAGATCGTCGTAGACGTCTTTCACGTAAACGCGGTGGTCGCACTTTTCCGGGCGCCCGCAAACCAACGTCCACGGCGACTCGGAAGAGGTGTAGAGCGTCTTCTGATTGCAGGCTGGGCATACGCCCTTACGCATGTATTTGGTGCCAGGCATTTGTTTGAGCTGGTAGTCCCGCTCAATGCGTTGGATGACATCGGCGCGCAGCCTTTCTTCCATTTCCATCGTGGCTTACTTCGCTTCGTCGAGACTGTGTTTAAGGGCGCCTATCAGGCTTTTTCGTGCGGCCAGCGCGGGGAAGGCCACCAGCAACGAGCCATGCCGCAAACCCTCGGGGATTCTGCGAAAGCGGTCGTCATACCAATGCTCGTTGAACAGCGCCGCGTACTGCGCGCGCAAGTCTTGGAGCAGTGCCTCGGCCTGGTCGCGGGGCAGTTTTGCGGTGATGGCGATGTCGATTTCCATGGTCCACCTCGGATTGCGGGCAAAGCTCACCCAAACCCATTGGAAATGGGGAGGGCGGGGTTAGTCGGGAGTTACTGAGTTACGAGACGCAGTCGGCGGTTTTCCGGTGCGTTGATGATGCGTTGATAGATCAGGCTGACCGGGACAGCCCAGGTCATGCCGCTGGCAGGGTCGGTGATGACGGCCACCATGCTGGAGCTGGCGTCGACGTCGAGCTGGTGGCGGTCATTGTTGGATTTCAGTTCGCCGTAGGCACGGCTGATCAGCTTTTCGGCCATGTGTAATGGCACCTCCAGGCTGCCGACTAGGTGCTGCACTGCGCGGCAGAACAGCAACTGGTCGTTGCCGAGGTGCTCGCCTTGGTGACGTTGTAGGAAGGACAGACCGGCGGCCTGCATCGCTGCCTGATATTCCTGGTAGTCGGTATGAGTAACGGTATTCATCACGCACGCTCCATTTCCATTTGGTCCAGCAGATCGGGTTGATCATTGGCGGTTTTCATTGCCTGGCGACGAATGACCACGTCCGCAATCGGCAGCTTCACCGCCGGGTTGGGCATGCCGCTGGGGCTCAATTCGTGGGTCATCTGAAATTCGGCGCGTCCAGCCCAGCCGCAGGCTTCATTGGTGCATTGCAGGTAGGTGATGCGCAGGAAGATGTGCTGGCCTTCGCTGGTACGAATGCGCATGCGGCCATGGCAGTGGGGGCAGACCAGCTTGTAGGTACTCACAAGGTGGCTCCCTGGCTGTACAACTGAATCGTCGCAAATACCTCGGCGTAACGGGCCGACATGTAGGTAATCAGGGCGGCGATGATTGCGTCGGCTTCACGCTTTTCAATAACACCGTCGTCCAGAGCTGCAGACATGATCTGATCGACCTTGCCCCGCTTGGCCGAGGCCTTGAGTGAGCGGCTGTACAACTCCACGTTGTCCAGGGTTTCCGGGAGGCTCAGCGGTACGAACATGCCGCCGTACAAGGAGGCGATGTAATCGGCCAGGAAGGTGGTGCCGGCGACTTGCTCCAGACGATGGATGTGTTCGTCGGCGAGCGGGCGGCTACCAGCGTTCTCGTAGGCTTGGTTGTCGAACTTCTTCAGCGGCATGCCGAGGTCTGCCGAGGCGTATTCCCGACCGCCTGGGTAGGCGCCGATGACGGCCATGACGACGCTTTTTCTGCTGTCTAGAACTGGGCGTTTCATCTTCTGGTTTCCCCTTGGAGCCAGAGGCCCTAGTTTGTGATCTGGCCGTCTTTGATCCCGAGCAATACAGCTGCTCGATGCGCTTCACCTCGACGGCCTTTTTTCCGGCCGTTCAGCAAGTCGCTGACCAAATTTTTGTTCAAGCCATGTTGGCGGCTAAATTCGGCAATGCTTTTACCCTCGCGATCAAGAAGCGCGCGGGCTTGCTCGGGGGTCTGTAGGGCATGCATAGTGTTCGTCCGTGTTTAATCGTGTTCGACGAGAAGGATTCTTGGGCAGATTTCTGTTCAAGTCAACTTATATTGATCAAAAAAATGCTCATTTCTTCAGGGGTCGGTGAACGCCTGCGGGAAGAACGCGAGCGGTTGGGTAAAAACCAGACCGACTTTGGCGTCACCGCTGGGGTAAGCCGTGGGACTCAAAAGGCCTATGAACTTGGGTCCAGCTCCCCCGACGTGCGCTACCTTTCTGGGCTGCAAGAGCTTGGGGTTGACGTGCATTACGTGTTGACCGGCGCTCGCGTCGATATCGATCTCAACAACCTCAGCGAGATTGAATCAGCCGTGTTGGGGAACCTGCGGCAGATGTCCGAGGACGACCGTAATGTGCTGTTGCGAACGGCGGCGGCATTTGCGAGTGCTGCGAGCCTGGCAGGCAACAAACCGCAAAAGTAGCGAATTGCACCCGGAAAGATGGATTTGAAACGCCGACCATGAAGGTCGGTTTTTTGTGTGAAAAAGAAAGGAGCTGTACGGATGGCGTTGAAACCCTGTAAATCCTGTAAGCACAACGTGGATGCCACCGCAAAAGTCTGTCCCAACTGCGGCGCTAAAAATCCCGGCCTGAGCACGGGCCAGAAGGTATTCAGGCTAGTGACATTGTTGGTCCTAGTCGTTGTTGCTGTTTCGATGTGTTCGATAGCGAGTAAAGACAACCCAGCTGAAATGACTGCGAAACAAGATGCTTCAACTGCTGCTTTGCCCACTGCCTACGTAATCACTAAAGATGACTTCCGCGAAGGCCGGCCTCGTAAAGTTGAAGTCCTGCTCCCTAAGCGCTTAAACAACGCTGACCTCGCGAAAGTGGCTGAAGCCGTTCGTGCCGATACTAAGTTCAAGGCTGACAGAACCTTCATAGGATTCCGCGTCGAGGGGCAATCCGATAGGGCCTTCTGGGCAAATGCCACGTTTGATCCCGACTATAAAGCCTCGCTTATAGGTTTGAGCCTACAGGATTACCAGACCCTGAAAGCGCTTGATCTGAAGGCCTACCCCAACAGGATTGGGAGCTGGTTACGGGATGGTGCGCCGGGATACGTGATGGTGTTGTTCAAACAGGGTGACAAGTACCTGATCGACTCCGTTTTTCCTAGTGGCGGGAAGAACACAGCAACGTATGTTGGCAAGCAGCTCCCGGACGGCGGTCTGCGTCTCGATGACCCGGAGACTGATTTCAACGAACATTATGTGGTTGATGCCAAAGGCAACTTGCAAGGCTGGGGTGAGAACGGCGTGTACATGACGCTACCCCCGTTTAAGCCAGCTCAGTGACGTAACAAAACACATAATTTATTTGCCCAGTGTCCGATGACACAGCAAAACGTGTTGGAAATTAGCTGTTCCCCGGGAAACTTTAACGGCGCCGTGTGGGCGCCGAGTCCCCGTTGCGTGTGAAAGGAGTATTCGCATGATGGAGAACAGCGGTGTATCAGTGAGCAAAGTGCAGATCGTAGATGCGAGCTGCCTTAGCGATCAGGAGGTGATGTTGCTGGCAATGTTCCGATTGATCAGCCACCAGCGCCAGAAAGATTTGCTGAGGTTGTTGGAGGTCTTCACTCAGGCAACAGATTAAACGCTAGCAGGCCCCGGACATGCTCCGGGGTTTATACCTGCTGGTCAGCTTGAACTCTCTTCCACTCCCGATCCACGGCCCGCTTGGCGGTTTTTTCTGTTGCATACAGCCAGTGCAGTCGCCTCGGCCTGCTCTGATCTCCTGCCGTAATTGTTTTTTCCTTCCCGGTTTTCTCATCGCGATAATGAGCAATGATCCCCGTGTAGTTGCCTTTATTCTCTTCCGCCATGTCCTCGACGTTGTCTTCTGGCAGTTTGCTTTCCAACTCCAAACTCACGGTGTAGCCACCGTCAGCGGTGAGGCTGTGCTGCACGTTCCCGCCATACCAAATGATTTCGTCAATCTCCGCCTTCACGCCCTGGAGCGTATAGGTCAACTCTGGGATCAGGTCCGGCCGGCCCATTGCCAGGCTGTAGCTGAGCGTGGCGCTGCCGCGTTGCAGGCGCCGAAACTCCGCACGAGCTGCACGCAGCGCTGACTGCTGATCGCTGTACGTATGGCGCAGGTCCTTGAGGTTGTCGCCGCCGCCAGCAATGGCTTCCTGTTTTTTGGCGCTGTTCACATCGTAGTAATAGGCCCGCACACCGTCGTAACTGTCGCGTTCGGCTTGCAGGTACCGGTGCTGGTCGCCGTCTGCGCGAGTGAGGGTGATGTGCGGCAGATCCAGCCCGCTGGCAGTCTTACCGCCGCCCGCCGGCAGGCACAGCAGGCACCCGGCTTTAACGCTGGCCACCGCATCGAACTCTTCGCCCAGGCGGCTGATCAGGTTGGCGTCGGATTCGTTGGCCTGGTCGAGCTGCAGGATCGGCAGGCCGTCCAGTGCGCCAGCGATGGTGGCTGTGAGACCGTTGCCAATGGCGATATCGGCCAGCACTTCGCCGAGAGTGGTGTTGCTCCAGCTGCGCTCGCGTTTGGTTTTGAGGCCCTTTCGCAGGTCTGCTGATCGCGCGCGGATGCTGAGTACGTCCGGCGCGCCGCTGTGTTCGGTTTCGTCGACGGTGTAGGTGCCTTTGTCCACCAGGCCCGTGTCGCTCCAGCCCAGCCACAAACGCAGCACGGCGCCCTTGGGTGGAATCGACAGCAGCCCGTCGTGGTCGCTGAGGGTGATAGTGAGCTGATCGGCCTCGACGCCACGGTTGTCGGTCAGCTCCAGGCTCATCAGCCGCGGGCTTATCTTCTGAGCGATATCGTTGCCGTCTACCATCAGGCGGAACGCCGGCACGGGGTAAGCGGCGTCCCGAACGAAACGCTCCGCTGTGTCCCTGAGGAAACCGGTGACCTTGGACAGCGCGGCGTCAATCACAGCAGCCCCCTCAGAATGCTGAGGCCAGTACTGGTCGCGGCACCGAGCAGATCGATACGGTCGTTATCGGTGCGCTTTAAAGTCAGCGTGAACTCAATGCGCCGTGGCGTGCCGTCGCGGAAAAACAGCGTCTTGGTCTCGCTCAAGCTTTCGATGACCCACAAGCCATAAATTCGACCTGTGCCCTCGACCATCGGCCAAGCCTTACCGGTGTTCGCCATCAGGCGCAGGGCGTCCAGACTCAGAGTACTGCCGGCCAGCTCCGGCAGTAGGATGCCGGGCAGGGTGATGGTGTCCTCACCGCGCCCGACAAATTGCAGCGCAGGCGCCGCGCCGACACGGCTGTTGCTGGCATGGCGCCAATTCGTTTGGCGCTGCAGCTCCTGGTAAGCGAGGGTCGATAGGCTGAATACGAACATGCCGAGGCTGAGCATCATGGTGATTAATCCCGGTCCGATAATTTGCTGCGCTGACGGGCGCGCTTCTCGTTTTCAATCTTGCTCAGCATCGCGCGCAGGCTTTTTTCCATGGCTTGTACGTCCATGCCCGGCGCTGCTTGGATTGTGATTTGGTAGGTGTCGTGGCTGTCGTACACCGCTGGTGCGCCCGCGCTGCTGATGGGGGGACGATCATCGACTGCCAGCGCAGGCATGGCGGTCGCACTGAGAGCCAGCGTACCGGCGGCTGTGAGTTGTTTGCCCATGCTCGACAACGCGTTGAGCGGGCCTTTTTGTCCACCCTCCAGGCCCTTTGTCAGCCCTTCCATGGTAAAGCCACCCAGCTCAGCGAACACCCGCGATGGGCTGTGGATGCCGAGCTTTTCCTTGAACCAGCCGATGCTGGAATCGCCGATGGATCCGATGGCACCTTTCACGGCACCGAGGCCGGCGGTCAGGCCGTTGACCAGGCCGTTGACGATCATCCCACCGAACTCGGCGAATTTCCCCGGCAGCTCCACGCCGAAGTAATTCATCACGCCGGCGAACGCCTGGTAGAACATGCCAAGCGGGCTGAAATTCATGATCAACTGCAGGATGCCCGCAAGCCCCTGGTCAAAGCTGGCTTTGATGCTGGTCCATAGGTTGACCGCGCCGGTGGTGATTGAGCTGATGCTCTGCAACAAAGTCATGATCATGTTGCCGATAGCGGCGCCGAAGCGCTGGCCCATCGACTGCGCGGCGCCGCCCACGTCTTCGACCGGTTGCAACAAGTCGCTGAACCAACCGATTACGCCGCTGATGCCTGAAGAGATCATGTTGAACAGCGGACGTACGATACTGCCGAGCAGCCGCAGTGCAGAGCCCACGACCGGAATGGAGTAGGCCGCTTTCGCCAAGCTGGCCAGCAACTCGCCGAACTTGCTGAAACCGGAAAGCACCGGCTGCAGGGCTTCTGTGAGTCCCTGCCAGAAGCCGAGGAAGAAGCCCTTAATCGGCTCCCAGTATTTGTAAATCAGCAATGCAGCAGCAACCAGGCCTGCGACAGCGGCGATCAGCCACCCGACCGGGGTAGCCAGTATGGCCGCGCCTACCGTGCTGATTGCGCCGCTGAGCATTGGCAACACGCTGACCGCCGCTAGCCGTGCGGAACTGATCAACGTCGGGATGACGCTCACCATGCCGCCGGCGGCCCGGCTGGCCGTGACGGTTTTCCAGATCCTTCCCATCCGGCCGACTTCTACACCGGCGCCTGCGGCCGCGATGCGGGTGCCGATCAATTGAGCCTTGATACTGCCCAGGCGTATGCCGAACATCGCCATCCCATAACGCAGCACCGCGAAAGGGCCGAGCATGCTTGCCATGGTCAATGCCAATGTGCCGAAGACCACGGCTGCAACGGCTACAGCCGCCACGACTTTGACCAGGCCCCCGGCCAACTTAGGATTTTCCCTGGCCCAGGCACCAACACCGTTGGCAAGTTCGCCCAGTGTGTTGATCAGCTCCTTTAGCTCGGGAGCGACTGCCGCGCCGAACTCGGCCATGGCGTTGGTGAAGCTGCCCTCGGCCGCTTCCATGACGTTGGTCAGTGTGCCGAGCTGCTCGTTGACGCGGGTGCGCAGGTCGGCCTGGCTCTGCAGCTTCTGTTGCACCTCCTGATACCCAGCAAGCCCCTTGTTCATCATCGTGTTCAAGGTGGTCAGGGTTTCGGCATCGTCACCGAACAGCTTGGAGATTACGGCGGTCCGGTCGGTGTCATTCAGAACCTTGAGCTTTTCCACCTGCGCGTACAGGTTCTCCAGCCCCGCGAAGTTGCCGTCGTCGTTGGTGAACTTCAGCGAGATACCCTTGTTGGCACCCGCTGCGATTTTGTTGGCTTTGTCGACCTTGTCCTTGTCCAGTCCTGCCTGGAAGATCTTGCGGAAGGCGTTGCCGGCGGAACCACCCTCCATGCCGGCCTGGTCCATCATAATCAGCAGCGGTGCCAGTTCCTTGGCTGCATCGATTCCTGATTTTTTAATGACGTCCATCACCGGCGCGATTTTGCTGAAGCCCTGCAGCATGTTGCCGGGGTCCACACCCGCGTAAAAGCCACGCTGGATGGTGTCCATCAGCCCCATCATGTCTTTCTCGGTGGTACGGGTGGCGTCTTGCATCTTGGCAGCGAACTCGGCCGCTTCGGTGGCTTCCATCTTGAGTTGGACGCCGAGGTAGGCGGCTGCCTCACCGGTGCCACCCAGGATGCTCTGCGCGCTAAGCCCCTGGCGCCGGAGCATGGTCATCATGTTCTGAAAGTCGGCCGTGGTGCCTGGCAGCCGGTCGCCAAGCTTGGTGGCCAGGTCCGTGATTCTCTGGAAGTCCTCCGACACTTTGCCGGTGTCGCCCATCATCGACACCTTGAGCTGCGTGGCCGAGTCCTCGTTCGGGGCGAAGGCTTTGATTGCCGACACCACGGGGCGGCTGGCGGCGTAGCCCGCACCGAGGCTACCGGCGCCAGTTGCAGCAACGCTGCCGGCCAGGGCCTGGGTTCTGTCGTAGGTGGCCCGCGCCTTTGCCAGGCTGTCCTGCTTGCGCTTCAGCGCGTCCAGGTGCTCCATCTGCAATTTCATGGCCTGGGTGGCTGTGTCGATATCCCGTTTGAGCTTCAACTCGTGGGCGCCCAGGGCACTGGTGTTGATGCCGGCTTCCTTAAGCTGCGCGCCGAGGTTGGCAAGTTTTACTTGTTGCTGGCCGTACTGCTCACCCAAGCGTTTCGATTCGGCGGTGTGCTGTTTCAGCAGTGCGAGCTGGTCCTTGAACGGTGTTTCCAGCCGGCGGATCTCGTCGCGCAGGCCTGCATGTCCTGCGCGACTTGTGCGCAACTGTGCGTTATTGAGGGTGAAGCGGTCGGCCAGGGTTTTTTCTTTGGCGGCGAGCTGATCCAACTGGGACTTACGCTCCCGCTGTGCCGCTGTGAGGCGGGTGTATTCGTCCCGCTGCTCGCGGGTCAGGGCATTACCCTTCTGCATTACCGCATTGAGCGCGGCGATCCTACTGCCGGACTGCCGGTGTTCGTCGCTCAACAAGCCCAGGGCATTGCGTGTCCCGGTGAGTTCGCGCTTGAGGTCGACCTGGCTGACTTTGAGCGCGTCGACCTTCTGACGGGACTTCTCGAAAAGCGCTTGGGTCGGTGCGAGCTGCTGGCGAACCTTGGCGGTTTCGCGGGCGAGTTCGCCCACCTTGGCGTTGTTGGCCGCGAGCGCCTCAGACGTCGCGCGCGTGGCGGCTTGCTGCTCGCGCCAGGCGCTCACGTCGCGTTGCTGGGTGTTGAGTTCTTTGAGGCGGTCACGAGCGGCTTTGAGGGCGCGTGCGGTTTCCTTGCTCCCGCCCGTGATTTTCGTCAGCGGACCTGTGGCCTTGTCGATGGCGCTGAGCAGCACCTGAAGTCTCAGATCATTCGCCATCGGTGGAGCTCCGCACCCTGGCGCGCTCGCGCCAGTCCATCAGGTCTTGCAGGCCCAGCTGATTCATGTCAGCCGGTGCCCAGTGAAAAACCACGGCCAGATCGGCCATGGCGTCTTCTACGCGACGAGGGATGCATCCGTCTTCGCCGACTTCTGCAACAAAAAACCAGAGACCTTGCTGCTCAAGGCCAGCAGGTCGGCCGGGTCCATGCCGGCAACCTCGATGGCGGTGATGCTCGGCGAGCTGATGCGCGGCAGAACCTTGATCAGGCTGCCTACGTCCATCTGCAGCAGCTCCACCAGGCTTACGCCGCGTAACTCACCTGAGTTCGGTTTGCGCAGGGTGATGCTGTCGATGCTGGTGGTACCGCGACGGATTGGCGTGTCGAGGATGACGGTGTTGTCGTCGGCCAGCTGCTGCACATCGGGCTGTTCGATGGTTTCGTTCTTCATTGGGTTTGCTCCTGGTGATTGAAGTGTGGGGCTTGATCGAGTGGGCGGGTCAGATGCCCATGGCGGTGCGATGCTTCTCCAGCATGTCCACGCCGTTGACCTTCTCGACGAAGTTGAGCAGGTCGATTTCGATGATTTCTTCACCGTCCACGGTCAGCTTGTAGTAGCTGCAGGTGGTGGTCATGGAATGTTCGGTGTCCTCACCGGGCTGGGCGTCGCCCATTTCGATGGTTTCGTGGCGACCACGCACGACCACCTCCACGTTGCTGACTTCGCCGGTATCGTCCTGCTGATAAGGGCCGGAGAAGCGCAGGGCCACGCTGGAGGCATTGACGGCGCCGAATTGACGCAGTGAGATCAGATCCAGACCGCCAGTCTTCCATTCGAACTGGATACCGTCGTCCGAGAAGCCGAGGTCGGCCTTGACCGGGCCGTTCATCCCGCCGCCGCGATAGGCTTCCATCTTGCGGCCCAGGGCGGGCAGGGTGACGGTTTTCGCCACGCCGAGGTAACTGTTGCCGTCATTGAACAGGTTGAGGTTTTTGAGCTTGCGTGGCATTGCCATGGCGGTGTTCTCCGGGATACGGGGTCAGGGTGGACTCCTCTTGCGGGGAGGCCCGGTTTAGCTGTTGATGCCCTTGGCGAAGTCGATCAGATAACGGTCGGTGATTCGCTGGCGGAAGGTGAGGTCTTCCAGGGGCGGCACGGGGGTGTAGTCGTAATCCACCCAGAGCTTGCCGGCCTTGAGGGTGTCTTTGGTGTTGATGTCGTCCGGGTACCAGCAGCTGCCGCCGATCAGGTAGCCCTGCGATTTCATCTCGCGCATCTTGGCGTTCACGCCTTCGACCAGGTCGCGGACCAGTGAGGCGTGCATCGGGCGGTCAATCGCCCACATGTGCGCCTCGGCCATGGTGTCGGCGAGGATCTGCGCGGTGCGGGTGTAGTTTTCGAAGGCGAACAGCGGATCGTCGCTGCAGGTGCGGCTACCCCAGAAGCGGAAGCCGTTGGCGTTGATCAGCGTGGTCACTTCGTTGCTGTTGAGGTAGTTGGCGTCGGTGGCTGGGTTCTGCAGATCCCAGAACACGTCGGCGCTGATACCGGTCACACCGCTTACAGCCACGTTGGAGAGCGTTTTGTGCCAGCCCGTTTCCTGATCGATCTTGGCACGCAATCCCAGGGCACGCGCAACGGCCGAAGCCGTGGTGGTCTTGTTGGCGACGGTGTCCCAGTTCAGGAAGTCCGGCCAAATCACCATCATTTCGCGCGCGCCGAAGTTTTCGCGGTACGCCACGACCTCTTCCTTGGTCTTGCAGTTCCAGGCGCTGACGTACGCAAAGGCGCGCAGGTCTTTGGCGATTGCGCCGAGGGCGGTGGCCACCGGCAAACTGTCCAGGCCCGGCACGCCGAGGATGCGCGGCGNNGGGCGCTGGTGGTGGCCGCAGCATCGGCGCCTTCTTTGACGCGCACCACGATGACGTAGGGCTTTGTCTGATCGGCGATGCCCTGCAGGCTCGCCGCGAGCGTCCCCTTGATGCCGGCTTTGCCGACGGCGCTTTGCACGTTGGTGAGCAGGACGGGCGTATCCAAAGGGAAAACGAATGGGTCCGCATCTTCAGCCGTGCAAACCATGCCGATAACTGCGGTGGGAATAGTGCGAATGGGGCGGGTGCCGTCGTTGAGTTCGATGACCCGCACGCCGTGGAGATAATCGGCCATGGGTTGGTGCCTGCGCTGTGATGGAATGACAGTGCAGAGGTTGCCGCGCGCGCGCCTGCTGGGCGAGCGCGGGGGGTTGTAGAAGGGCGTATTACAGGGCGAGAGAGTAAGTTATCTCGCGACGTGGTCTTCAGGCCACGGATATCGCGTTTGGATTTCGTTGAAGCGAGCAATACCAGCGTCCCTTACTGTTTCCCAACCTTCCTCTCCCATAACCTGCATGCGATTGGCTTCGGCGAAGTAACGGTCGGATCCCACAACGGGCTCAGCATACGCAGCAAGCCGCAGGCGCTCGACGTCTTCACGGGTCTGGGGGGGGGCGGGCAACAACTGCTTAGTCATCCTCCCGTCAGCACCAATCGCCCAGATGCCGACGTTCTCGCGTATGAGCCTTAGCCATA
>NZ_JAEILC010000160.1:0-8954 GCF_016307435.1 Pseudomonas sp. S4_EA_1b
CCTTATCTCGGCATGACCCCTACATCACTCAGGATATGGATATTTCCGTAACGTCCATCATCGACAAGCACCATGCAGAGCAACGCTTCTCCAAAGACCTTCTGTTGGCCGCGTCAGCAATGCGTGAGGTAGGGGCAGACCGCACCGCGGATCTACTCGCCAAGGCGCTTGTTGAGCCGGAGCTGGTCGAAGAGGCAATGCAGGCTCTTCAGCGAGACGCTGAGGGCCTTCAGACGGCTGATGATAGTGATGAAATCCCCTGGGGCGCTCCTAGCGAAAAGGCCCAGGAAGTCGCCATCAGGATGCACTACCGCCTGAAGCGTTCGCGCTAACTCACACAACGGCCGTCCGGCCACACAACCCATGGGGGTGTCCTCCCCTGTGGGAAGGCGCCTCCGATACCTGGAGGCTTAAAATGGCACTTATTCACGTGATGTGGGATTTGGCCCACGACCTGAGAGAGGCCGAAATCGCTATTCTGCCGTCTGCTCTATCGAATCACGGGCAGCAGGCTGCAGCGGACCTATGTGGAAACTTGGCCGCGTCCCTGGACTCAGCGCAGTTTACTGACCAGTTCCTTTGGGACCGTATTGCCTTGGGGGCTGCTCAAATGATCTGCCCTCTGAACGGTGATGGTCTTGGCGCTCTTATTGAGACCGCACTGGACGAAGCTGGCAAGGTCGAGGTGCTGGAGAGCCTGCGAAAGCGGTTCAACGCGATTCGACTGCACCTGGTGATGTCCCAATTCGACGTAGACAACAATGTCGTTCAAGCAGTTATGGCTCACCTGAAGTCAGCGGATGGTGGGTTTAACATTCCTGAGGAGCGATTCTCGAGACTGGACACCATGGTGCAAGAGCGCCTTAGCCAGATTGGTAAGGCGGTTCGAGGTGTAGCGCCTGAGTCCAAGATCAAATACCTGCTTGCTCATGGGGTAAGGCCTGGAGCAATCCTGTCCATCCTTACGGGTAGCAGCTGACCAACACTGAAGCCCCCTTCTCGAGAAGGGGGCTTTTTACTTTCTGGCTAGAGCATTGGCGTCTTACGAATCGCCATGATCTGGCCATCCTGGTTGACGTTGGACTTCCCTTCCAGGTATCCAACCCTCACCAGCTGACTCAGGGCTTGACGCATTTGCACATGAGAGGGTGTTTGGTTCTCTTCGGAACTGCCCCGCCAATCTTCGTCCAGGGCGCCGAAGTCATCTGGAAGGGTGTTGAGATTGCTCTCAATCTCGTCGAGGTTGATGCTGGAGTTAACCTTTGCAAATAGGAACAGCCTGGATTTCGGAGGGAGGTATGTGCCACCCCAAGTAGAAGAGCGCTCCAGATAGTCGAAGCGCTTGCACCATTCGGCCCGACTAGTAGCACGACTGTGCTCTTCATCCTTGCGAAGGTAGGGCTCGTCCATCAGCAGCGTTGCCTTGGTTTCAGGGTCGTACCATGCAGAGAGGTGATCCGCTCCCGGCGGCTGCACAGGCTCGAAGTACTTGGTGCCGTTGAACTCTTGCCGAACCTTCGGGAGACGGTTCTTGAGGTAGTCTGGCCTGAGGCCGGTGGCCTCGATCACCATCAACTCCCGTAAGGCTTGAACAAGCCAGTACCGCGCCATGTAACGATTCGAGGCAATCTCAGAGCAGAACAGCCCACCGTCAAATACCTCGAAACTGGCGATCCTTGCAGCCTTCAGGCGCATTGCTACGACCCCTTCAGCTGTCCAGGGCAGGGGGTACTTTAAAACCTCGGTGCCCTTAGCTGAGTCATCACGCCAGCGACAACGAAGAGTCAGTGCCTTCATCACTTCGGGCAGGGTGCGTTGAGCGTGGGTGAAGTTTGCGAAGCCGGCGTTTTCAGCTGCCAGATTCAAGGCGTCTGTTTGCGTGAGTTGGGATGATGCTTTCCGCAGCTTGGAGGCGGCCGCCTTAAGGGCGGAAATGGAGCGAGGGGTGAAAAAGGAAGTGCGCATTGATCTAGTCCTCAGGGCCAGTGCTCGTCGTCCGCTACCTCGCAGCCCAAAGGGCAAAACATGCTTGAGGGTATACACGCAGCGCACCTAGTGCTTCGCTGTAGCGGACGGCAGGCCCCTGCTCGGACCGTTTTTTATCCTGCCCCAGTGGTTGATTCATGGCAAGTCCCGGCCAGATCGGAATTGATGCGCTAACCGCCCCACCGCGGGTGCCCAATTGCCAGCTTGCAGTTTCCCGATGCATGCAATCATTCCCGGTAACTACTCAGCTGCGCTGCCAATGGCAGGGAAAGGGCAATCGTGTTTGGAACAAAGCGTCACCACAGAAAGTACTTCCTGAATGGCGTCTGGCGAATCCTGATGGCCCTGCTGGCTGTTGTAGCGGTCCTGGCGATTTTCAACCTGATTGGTTTCTGGTCGCAGACCTGGGGCTTGGTGTACTGGGGCGACCCTGACGGTTTTATCCGGTCGGACTCATACCTAGGCCGAGCGCTCGGGCTCTCGGCGTTAGGGTTTTTCCAAGTCGTTCTTTCCCTGATCATTGCTGCTATAGCGGGCTTTGTTCTGGCTCTTCTCTACTGCGCAGTGCTCCGCATCGGCGGAATGAAGGGATAGGGAGGCGAGATGGCCTGCGTCAGCTTCATCCATCCCTATGACCCGAACCGGTCAACGATTCTCGAAGAGCTGGACGCCATGGACTGGCAGTTCAGTCAGTTGGCCCGCCTGCTAACCGAAATTGAAAAAACGCCCGACGCCTACGGAAGAGATATTTCTGTTAGGGAGGCACGTAGACGTTTGGACACCCTATTACAACGCTCTTATAGAGCCAATCAAATCGCCCGTGGCTTACGGGTTCCAAAAGCAAACTGACTGGATAAATTGATCCGAGGGAACAGTATGCGAATCATCCATCGTGGCCATGAACTCAATCAGAAGCAGCTGGATGCAATCCTGCCTGTGCTGCAGGACAGCATGAATGGCCGATACCGCGTGAAGAAGAAGCTGGAAGCCGCAATTGACCAGGCTCTTGAGGCGGCAGGATGCCCTTTGCCGGCCGGGACTGGTGATACGGCACCTATTCTTGCCGCCGAGTTGGCACCTGCCAACTGATACCGGGAGCCTCAGCATGTCCGTGACCCTATGTGACTGCCCCTTCTGTGGCAGCGACCGTATCGGTATCCACTTCAAGAAAGCAGCCAGAAAGTCAGGCTTCCAAGCCATGTGCCTGCAGTGCAGAGTCGGGCAAACGCACACGTTCTATCCATCCATAGAGCGTGCAGCTGAGGCATGGAATACGCGAGCCTTTCCACGGCCTGAGGACCACGGTATTGCCATTCCGGCGGGTGTGGGGGCGAGTGGTGATACATCACAGGATCTTGTGCCCTGTACTGGCATTCCCAAGGGCTGGGGAGTCTATGCCGAAGGGGACCAAATATTCCTCGTGAAGGTGGGAGAGCACGGTGGGGCGTGCTGGACAGTGTCTTACCAAAAGGGCAGCGGTCTGTATGTCGAAGAGGCCGCAGCACAGTTCCTGGAGTGCGTACTCGCTTCCGCGGTGCCGATCGCCGCTACCAGCGGTTCCGTTGCTTAGGATCCAATGAAAAGGCCTGGTAACGTACTCCGTCACCAGGCCTCATGACGTTTCTCAGAAGCGCTGCTCAAGCAAGCTCGCTGGCGCATCTGCGATCATCCTGATCAACTCTTGCGGAATTCCCGACGCAACAGCTTCTTGGCGAGCTTCCTTGACTATCAGGGACGTGAGCGTCGTAGTCACCCCTCCCATCAGAACGGCAGCAACACCGAGGAATTTGGCGGCTGTCAGGAGTAGCGGTTCTATTTCTGAGTTGTCAGCCCCAGTAAGGAGCCGGATCAGAAACGAGCCTCCAAGGAAAACCAGTATCGCAAGTACTGCATGCCTGTAAGCGCTTGCGTGGCGTGCCCTTGCCAGGGCGTAAAGAAACAATGCCCGCTGCTGGCTTTCCGGCAAGCTGTCGATGCTTTCGGGAGTTGGGTAATTCACAGTTCACTCGGTGTATCGAAGAGGGTGAGGGGCCAGTGGAGGCTGTTGCTACACGCTATTGGGAAGGCTGAATGCAGCCCATAGGTAGTCGCGACCCTTGGGTGTGACGCAGTACTCCAGATCGATTAGCCCGAGGTTTTGGCAAATCGTCTTAGACGTTTGGCCTTGGTAGAGGCCGCTGGCGCATTTGAGCACGCCCTGCCTGACAACGTCCCGCTTGCTCATGTCGCCAAAGCTGGCTTGGCCGTAGGCCTTGTCCAACTCCGAGTCAGAAACGATTTCGACTTCCTGCATCAGAAGATCCTTCGCCCAGGGGAAATGAGGTTCAAGCTTGGCAAACTGGTCGCCGCTGTAGCGACAGGTGCCATTTGGTGTTGGTGGCTCGCGCTTCCTTTGCCATCCGGTATTGGCCACCTGCCACAGACCAGTAGCCAGAGGCGACTTGGGCTGGCTCTCGCTCGAACCAATACCACCGACCGTTGTAATCCTGTCCAAGCCATCCTGCCCAGTGAGGAGCCTCGCTCCAGTTGGGGGCGACTTTGGGATCGACGTCGGTGAGGAATTTACGAACTGTCGCCAGAACGCTGTGTTGCAGCTCGTTCGCCGATGGGGTGTCGTGCCCTACATACTTTGAAGCAAGGTCCACAAACCGGCCATCGTCGACACCAGAGGTGGTAACGTCGAAAGCATCTGCAAGGTCTTTTAGTAGCTCTACAGCTTGGGTACTCATGACAGGCCCTTGAGTCGGCATTGCTGGTGCGCCGAGGAGCAGGCACCAGCTCATCTGATGATGTGCTAATGGTCCCATGGGCCAGGTAATGCGCAACCCAGTATTCGCCCCCAGATCATGCCCCGTTAGGGCTGCAGCCAGAAGTTGAGATGTGGGTACACCTGGCCTGGGCGTCTGTCAGCGCCGCTTGTGCGGCAAAACCCAGCGTGCGCAAGTCCGTTCACGCCGTAATGCCGGCCTGCGCTGAGCATCAACCGGGTAAGCGAACCTTCACCGTTGAAGCACCAGTCCTCGATGATCAACTCTTCCGGTATGCCGGCGGCTTTCCCTGCGGCCCACGACCAGGCTGTGGCTTCCGACTCGGAAACCTGCAGGACAATTTCCCACTCACGAGATCCAGGGGGTATACCTTCCTGCTCCATCTGTTCGAACATTTCTTTGGTGCCTATCTCGACATCGTCGTTCATCAGATGACGGAACCGGGTAGGTACAATCGCGACATGCCCGGCCTCGTGGAGGAGGTTGCAGGCCTTGGCGCCAGCAAGGTGATGCAGTGCACCAGCAACCACCCGCACGTCTTCCAGGAAGCCTGCACCTTCAAGGGAGTCGACCTGAACCAGCTCAATGCCGATGCCACTGAGAAACGCGATCGCCCTGGCTGTGGGGGCAGTCGGCTCTAAATTCCTCGAAGCGTTTGCGCTCATTTCTTCCTCATGATCAAAGGCGTTGCCCAGTCGGCCTTGGCTCTGTTCGTGCGGGGAGCATTGGCTCGATCAGCCCGCTGATGTCCCGATACGACCAGAAATCATACGCGAGGCCATCAAGCTCATCGCTTTCTGCCTGCAAAGGTCCTTCGTCACCGAAAATCGGGGCTTCCGCCTTGATATAGGCACCTTTCAAATGTGGAGCTTCGCGAATGGCCCACCCCTGCTCAAGCAAGGGTTGTCCCGCGGCAGTCCACCGGATGCAAATCTCGATGGTGCCAATCGCGGTTGCAATCCGGCCAATAAGTGTGCCGGTCGCATAGTCATTTCGGGGATCGCCCTCCCACCGGCATTTACTTACCTGGCATTCCACTGACAAGGTGGGAGGGATCAGCTCGGCAGAAGAAGTGAGATCAAGCTGTTCGCTGACTGCAGTGAGAAGAAGTGACATTGTGACATTCCTTGGGGATGCCCCATTGTCTCTTGGCCCCTGGATCTGCAACTGAAAAACAGAGCATTAGCCCGCAAAGGGCGCTGCTGTAGTGGGCGTCGGCCCTTGCCTAGTAGTGCGGAGCTCGGGCAATATTTGAGCTTCTACCGACCCTGAATGATCAGGGAGTGGATTAGCTGGTCACCAGCACTCACCGCGCCACCTGGCGCTCATCAACCCTTGCGGGGCTTTGTCCCTACAAGGGGCAAGCTCCGTCCTCTAGGAGCTTCAAATGTCCAATTCCAACCTGGTCAGTCTCTTCGACATTCTGAACGTTGCCCATGACTTAACCCTTTGCGGTGATGATGTGAGCAACTGGGTGCATGAGTTCGGTTCCGAACCCAGCACCTTCCGACTGGACACTATCGATCGCCTCTACCGCTTCGAAGACCAACTCGTTGCGCTGGACCAAGATGGTGTTTGCTGCGCAGATACCGTCACCGGCGAAACAATCTCGCTGAAGGCGGAACTCAAGCGGCCAGTCACACCAGAAGACGTACTGAAAGCGATGCAGGCAAGTCCGAAACCTGATTGATCACCACTGGAGTGGTGAAACACTTCCAGTCCAACACCCTGCCGGGCCAGCCCGCGGGGTTGGCTCGGTTCAACCTGAGGATGATGAATCATGAGTAAGCCAACGAACGCCGGTATCGTGAATCTCAAGTTCCAGCATGAAAACGGCAAAGGGTGGGCCCAGGTCCCCCACAGTCTGATCTGGGAGCTGGGGATCCAGAACGATATTTCCACCAAGAGCTTTGTCGACGAGCAGCATGTCTACTTGGCTGTCGGCGATGACCTGGATCTGCTGTATGGGCCGATGCGTGATAAGGGGCTGAGCCTGTGGCTTCTTGATGACCCCAATGCCTGCATAAGCTCAATCTGTGCCAAGCAGCAGTACTCTCCCGCATTCTTGCCGAAGCCACAGCACACCGTGGATCTGGCAGTAAGCGTGGAGTTTGAGGTTAGAGATGGAAGTGGGTCCACACGGACCGTCCAGGACAGCTTTAACTGGAACATCCCCTCTGACAGCTGCCGCCTGGCCGTGGCTGAGCGGATCGAGGATGAGGTTAGCCGGCAATCCAGGTTTGGATGGCTCCAAGGCAAAACCCTCAAGAGTACACGCGTCACCAACTCGACCCGCTACATGCAGGATGGCCGCTACCTGGAGTTCCCGGTAGTAGCTGTGCCCTGATCTAGTTCAAGAAGGGGCCACCCCTTCAATCAACCCCCTGCCGGGACTCCATCCCGCAGGGTGGAGCTCGGCATAGACACTGAGGATCTCTCAATGACCAATGCTGCAGCTGCAACTATCGAAGCACTCGTTATCACAACCTTGGCCGGCCTCGAGCTTCATCTGAAGCCTGTACCCATGGCTATCCAGCCGAGCGACTCCCCCGAAAACTGGCTTAAGTTCCAAGGGGCGCATATTGCTGGTGGCAGTCTGGACGAAGCCGTGCAGAACAAAGTGCAAGCCTTCATGCGGCGTCACAAAACCGAAGCGCTGTTCGACGGCGAGAGAAATCTCACGCTCGCCGGCAGCGGTTTGGCGATCTGCTACCCCGATATGTTCCACGTTGAAGGGGAGGGTGTCACCGGGACGTCTGAAAATGTTTCCAGCGAAACGCCAATGTCCCACGTAATCAAGCTTGATGGGGAGTTCCTCATCAAGGGCGATGAGGTGTCGATCCGAGTGTTCTGGTTCAATCTGAATGGTCGCAACTTCAGCGATCGTCGGCAGCCTTTCAATCCTGATCTCACCTACGAGAATTATCTTCAGATGGTCGAGCACGACTGGAAGTGTGATCTAAAGGCTGGGGGAGTATTAACCCTCCACCAGGTGGGCTCGGCAGAAGTGCTGGAGACCCACACTATTCAGCGCTAAAAAACGAACCCCGGCTCTTGGTTATCCAAGGCCGGGGTTTTGTTTTTGGGAGTGCAGCGCTTGGGAACGCCTAGGGCTCGGCGGCTACGGTAACGGTGCGGGAGCGCTTCTCACGTTGCGTTCTGCCACCAGGCGGTCCCAAAAGCCGTTGACCTTCTCCTCGTGCCACTCTGGCGGAGCATCAGCGTTTAGGTCACCCCCCTTGGCGACAAACCAGTCTGCATAGGCCCAGCCAGCTGCATATCTGTCAGTGCAGTCGTCTGGTACAGGCAAAGTCAAAAACCTTGTGCCGGGACTCGCAGAGGAGGTGATCTTCTCAGCTGATGAGGTTGTGCCGGTCATGATCCAAATCCTGTACTGGGGGAATCAAATGCAATTTCGCATGTTTACGATACATGCAAGCAGGATTGATTTTTGCACCTTTGATCGGTGAGCGTGAGTGGATAACTGCCCCTGTTATGGGGTCGATTACGATGCTGCTCTCATTCGAACACCCTAATAATCGCTGGGTAAATGTCCGTTTACTTGTGAGGGTGGAAGCGATGCAGAGAGCCATGGTTCTGAAAGACGCTGCTGAAGAGGGCGGTGGTGGCCGAATCGATTTGCGTGCGCAGCCTTGGAAGGCCCTTTCAGTGCGGCAGCCCTGGGCGGCGATGATCATCTACCTGAACAAAGATATCGAGAATCGGACACGGCATACGAAGTTCCGCGGCCGATTTCTCATCCATGCGTCGCAAACGATGACGAGGAATTATTGGCTGGAAGCCATCCACTTTGCGCATAACGCGTGTGGTGTCCCGGTCGATAAGCTCAAATCCATCTGTGATTATGATCGTCTCCAGCTTGGAGGCTTTATCGGCTCTGTCGAGCTTGTAGACTCGCTCGACGCAAGTGAATCTCCCTGGTACATGGGCGAAAAGGGTTTCTTGCTTCGCGACCCGAAACCAGTCCCCTTCGTTCGATACTCAGGAAAGCTCGGCTTCTTCGATGTGCCCCAGGAACTCTTCCCGAAAGGCCTCTGAAACCCCGGTACCAGCAGGAAAAAGTAAAACCCCGGCTTGCGGCCGGGGTTTCTCTTTGGTGCGCCAGGCATGGCGCGTTGCGCGCAAGCGCAACCAGCTTGGCTGTGGTGGCCACGCTGGTGACTGGGAGGTGAAAGTCCT
>NZ_JAEILC010000161.1:0-241 GCF_016307435.1 Pseudomonas sp. S4_EA_1b
ATGTAATTCTGCTGCTTATAAAAACCCTTTAAAAACAATAAGTTGCAAGATAATTACCTTTTCAATTACTTCTTTGTTACTCCTTTTTGTAATACCAAACCCCACGGAATACGCGGCCTCCAGCCCATTCCCCATCGGTGGTTACTGAAATTACTCTTTTTGAATTGCCCCCTCCTACCGGCACAGCAAAGCCTCCAGACCCTTTGAGGAAATACCGCTTCGGTGCAGGGTTCCGCAGGCT
>NZ_JAEILC010000161.1:298-802 GCF_016307435.1 Pseudomonas sp. S4_EA_1b
CCAACCTCCCCACAACACCGAGCAACCGCCCAGCCTGTGCCGTCGAGAGTGGTCCGCAGGGGCGCAGAAAAATCGACCCATTTAGCCCGCAGGCGAGGTGGGGGGACGACGGCGCGCGCCAGGTGCAGACCCTCCTACCTACGACCTGTAGCACGTCACTCGCCCGACCGTGACACCTCAATGCCCCCAGCTCAAAGAGAAGGCGATCCGCCCAGTGATGGAACGCCAGGCCCATGGTCCCACCGCGTGTCGGCCAATGCTTCGAAACGGCGTCGAACCCCCGTAGTTACTGGCTCAACCCCCGCTAAACCTTGTCGTGACCTGGCCTAAGTGCTATGGTGACCTGGGCTTTTTTACGCCACCGTAATGCAAATCTTCATCCCTCCCCGCCTTATTTCCCGGCCGCCAAGCCCCCTCCTCACCTACAGCTCGTCGGCTCAAATCGCGTCGCTGGCAATGCTCGATTACTGTACGCACATACAGTAAAAATAAGCAGTCACTCAC